>NZ_JADGLG010000031.1:0-30526 GCF_015235335.1 Neisseria sp. 19428wB4_WF04 | reverse complement strand
GTTTGCCGACCGACACAACCATATCAACGGCATTGAGAATTTTTGGAATCAGGCGAAACGTGTCTTGCGCAAATACAACGGAATCGACCGAAAATCTTTTCCTCTGTTCTTGAAAGAATGTGAGTTTTGTTTTAACTTCGGGACACCAAAGCAGCAGTTAAAAACTTTGCGGCTTTGGTGTGGTGTTTAGGGCTAATCTACTTCAGCCCCAAATATTTTTCAGACGGCCTTTAATATGCTTGAATATGCTTGATGCGGTTTTAAAGTTTAAGCTGCAACGGGCAGGGCAGCATGCCTGAGTTTGTTGGGGGTGGTTTCCCGGCGCGGCACTTGCCGGCAACGGGCGCAGCCGGTTTGAAATCGGTGTTTCGGCCAAATGCTTTTCCCTTGCGGCTGCCCATAAAAAACCGGGCGCCGGCCCGGTTTATCTTCAAATCATTTTTTTGCACCCTCTTGGAAGTTATTCGGAAAGCACATAGCCGTCTTCATCCCACACGGTTTTTTTGACCAGGCTGCCGTCCAAATAGACCGCCTCCGATTTTTTTGCGCCGTTCGGGTGCCAATCGAGCATAATGCCGTTGCGGCGGCCGTCGTCCAATACAATTTCCGAAAGCAGCAGTCCGTCTTCGTTCCAGCTTACGATGTTGACCGGCTTGTCGTCCTGCATCACCATTTCGGTTTTCGGCTTGCCGCTGGCGTACCACTGTTTCCAAAAACCGTTTGCTTTATCGTTTTTAAACTGGATTTCGCTCTCTTTGTTGCCGTTTTGGTAATAACGCGCGCCTATGCCTTCGCTCTTGCCCGCAGAATAAGGCATCACGGCAGATTTTTTGCCGCTGGGATACCAGTTGGTCCACACGCCGTCGGGTTTGCCGTTTTTGTAGGTGCCGCTCATTTTTTTCCGGCCGTTGAAATGCCACAGGGTGAGGGTGCCGTTATTGAGTGTGGGCACGAATATTTTGATTTGGGCAGCCGGAACTTGGTAGGGGTCGGAATATTTTTTCATCGAAGGATAATAAAAATCCTGCACTTGCGCAGTGCCGTCTTTGATTTCGTATTGGCGGACATACGCTACTGCCGACATGGCGGCGGTAAGCTGCCCTTGTTGGTTGAAATAAATTTCGTGTGTTTGTGCGCTTGCCGTCAGCGCAATGCCTGACAGCACCCATGCGGTTAATCCGGTATGCCAAAACCGTTTCATATTATTTCTGCCAGTAAGATTTTACGTTTACAAATTCATATAGGCCGAATTCGGATAATTCCCTGCCGTAGCCCGATGCTTTTACGCCGCCGAAGGGCAGGCGCAAATCGCTGCTGGTATGCCGGTTGATGTAAACCGCGCCGGTTTGCAGCTTGGCAGCAAACTGCCATGCTTTTGCGGTGTCTTTCGCATAAATGCTGGCACCGAGTCCGAAAGGAGTGTCGTTGGCCAGCGCAACGGCGTGTTCTTCGCCCAAAGCGCGCAGGATAACGGCAACGGGGCCGAAAACTTCTTCATGATATACGCGGCAGTTGTGATTGACGTGATCCAGCACGGTGGCCGGATAGAACCAGCCTTTTTCGCTGCATTCGGGGATTTGGCCGCCGCACAATACGCCGGCGCCGTTTACCAGCGCATCAAGTACTTGGCAGTGGATTTTTTCGCGCAGATCGCGGCGGTGCAGCGGTGCCAGTGTGGTTTGCGGGTTCATGGGATCGCCGGTTTTCAATTTGGCGCATTCTTCGAGAAACAGCGCAATAAATTCATCAGCCACCGCTTCGGTAACGATAATGCGTTTGGCGGCATTACACGATTGCCCTGCATCGCGGAAACGCGAATAGCAGGCATCTTTTGCAGCTTGCGGCAAATCTGCATCGTTCATCACGATAAACGCGTTGCTGCCGCCTAATTCCAGCACGGTTTTTTTCATATACAGGCCGGCCTGCGCCGCCAAGCGGCGGCCGATGGCGGTTGAGCCGGTGAAGGCCAGCGCATCGGTGCGGGCAACGGCATGGCGGACATCGGGCTCCGCCAGCCAGGCTATATCGAGCGGTAAGTCTTTTCCTACCAATTCAAACAAGGCTTCGGTTACCCGGCCCACGCTGGGCGCGGGTTTCACCATGCAGCCGTTGCCTGCGCACAAGGCAGGAACGGCAAAGCGCAACACCTGCCAAACGGGGTAGTTCCACGGCATCACGGCCAGCACGATGCCCAAAGGTTCGAAGTGCACCTGGCTTAAAGCGGCCTGTGTGGCGATGGTTTTATGTGCCAGCAGTTCGGGGGCAAGGTGGGCATAATAGCGGATAAGCTCCACCGATTTATCCAACTCGGCCTCACATTCGCGCAGGCAGCGGCCGACTTCTTCGCAAATCATCACGGCCAGGCGGCTGCGGCCGGCGGCCAGCCTGTCGGCAAAGTCATGCAGCAGGGCGGTGCGCTCGGTTACTTTTAAGGCGGCGAATCTGCGCTGGCGCTGCTGCAGGCGGCGCAGCTTGTATTCAAACTCTTCCATAGGCTGCGCGGGGCGTTCGTATAGGGTTTTGCCGCTGAGGATATGTGTGCTGCGAAACACGGTCTGCTCCGGAAAATACTGCTGCGCCCACTATCGGTTTGCGCTGTGCAGCTTGTTGATATTATGCATTATATCGTGGTGTACCCCATATTTTAAAGGCATTTCCCGAAACAGGTGGAAAATGTATTTCAGCGGTGTTTTACCGATATAACCGGCGATTTGGTTACTTTGAAAACCATCGTGGAAAACCATTGCGGCAGAAAGCTGATTCTGCTTTATTCTGAGGCCGTCTGAAACGCGGATTATGCTGAATAACGGCAGCCAATGTTTTTCAGACGGCCTATGCGGTTCCGGCGTTTCAGGCAGCAGCCCGTAGCATTGCAACTGCCGTGCAGAAGCGGCTGTTTTCGTTTACAATCGCCCATTCAAATCCAACGGAACAGTTTTAAGAGGAAACGCCGTGAACACAATGCCAAAATACATCGCTTTGCTGACGGCTTCGGCCTTGGCTTTGAGCGGTTGCGATAAAATCAGCAGCTTTTTCGGTGAAGAAGGAAAACCGCAGGAAGACTTGGTGAAAAAAGTGGAAACCAAAACCGCAGAGGGCAAGGTAGAAATGCTGCTGCCCGATTTCACCAAACTTGTGGAGCAGGAAGGACAGACGGTGGTGAATATCCAGGCCACCAAGGCAAACCATGCGGAGCGGCGCCGCGATAACGGCATGGATTTGAACCAGTTTCCCGATAACGATCCGTTTTACGAGTTTTTCAAACGCCTCGTGCCCAATATGCCCGAAATGCCTGATCAAGACGATGAGGGGGAATTAAACTTCGGATCGGGCTTCATCATCAGCCCCGATGGTTATATTCTCACCAACACACATGTGGTGGGCGGCATGGCCAATATCAAAGTGGTGTTGAACGACAAGCGCGAATATTCGGCCAAATTAATCGGTTCCGACCAACAGTCTGACGTGGCTCTGCTGAAAATCGATGCCGCCGGCCTGCCGGTGATTAAGGTGGGCAATGCCAAAGATTTGAAACCGGGCGAGTGGGTGGCCGCCATCGGCGCGCCGTTCGGTTTCGACAACAGCGTTACCGCAGGCATCGTGTCGGCCAAAGGCCGCAGCCTGCCCAATGAAAACTACACGCCGTTTATCCAAACCGATGTGGCCATCAACCCCGGCAATTCGGGCGGCCCGCTGTTTAACCTGCGCGGTCAGGTGGTGGGCATCAATTCGCAGATATACAGCCGCAGCGGCGGTTTTATGGGCATTTCGTTTGCCATTCCGATTGATGTGGCCATGAATGTGGCCGACCAGCTGAAAACCGCCGGCAAAGTGCAGCGCGGCCAGCTGGGTGTGATTATTCAGGAAGTTTCTTATGATTTGGCCAAGTCGTTCGGCTTGGACAAGGCTTCCGGCGCCCTGATTGCCCGCGTGCTGCCCGGCAGCCCCGCACAGCGTGCGGGTTTGCAGGTGGGCGACATTGTGCGCAGTGTCAACGGCGAAGAAGTCCGCCAGTCCAGCGATCTGCCGGTGATGGTGGGCGCGATGCCGCCGGGCAGGGAAGTAACGCTCGGCGTGTGGCGCAAAGGCAAAGAAAGCACTGCGAAAGTGCAGCTTGGTGCCAACGGCCAGGACAGCGAAATGAACGGGGAGCAGGCCTCTGATCCGTCATATACGCCGGGAGGGGAAACATTCACTATTGAAAACACCGGCTTAACCCTGCAAACGCGTACAGCCGCCAACGGTAAACGTTTGGTGGTGGTGAGGGCCGAAGGTGCCGCCCAGCGCGCCGGCCTCAAGCGCGGCGATGAAATTCTGGCGGTGAGCCAAATCAATGTGGAAGACGAATCCACATTCCGCAGCGCGCTGGAAAACACGGGAAAAACCGTGCCTTTGCTGGTGCAGCGTAACGGCAGCACGCTGTTTTTGGCGTTAAATCTGCAATAATCCCGTATGTTGGTTTTCAGACGGCCTTCAGAAACGGCAGGCCGTCTGAAATATTTTCCGGCAGCGGTATAGGGATCTATGGAACGGTTTGTTGCGGAGTGGCGGTATTTCCTACCGCATCGGCACCGGGCGGTTTTTACGGTTTGGAGCCGTCTGAAAGTTGCCGTCAGCCCGAACCGATTGATTTTTTATGAGATTAGTATGAGCAAACCCGTTATTCCGCGCGGCCCGGTGATGGCCGATGTACAAGCTTTGCGTCTTGGCAAAGAAGAAAAACAACGTCTGCTCGACCCGGCCGTGGGCGGTGTGATTCTGTTCCGCCGCAATTTTGAAGATATCAAGCAGCTTAAAGCCCTGGTTGCAGAAATCAAAGCCTTGCGTTCGCCCGAGCTGATTATCGCCGTTGATCATGAAGGCGGCCGTGTGCAACGCTTTATCAACGGCTTTACCCGCCTGCCTGCGATGGAAGCACTCGGCGCGGTTTGGGATAACGAAGGTGCAGAAGCAGCCAAAATGCGTGCTCAGCAGGCAGGCTGGGTGCTGGCCGCCGAATTGAGCGCGTGCGGCATCGATTTGTCGTTTACGCCGGTGCTCGATTTGAACTGGGGGCAGTGCGCGGTTATCGGCAACCGCAGTTTCCACTGTGATGCCGAAGTGGTGGCCGAATTGGCGTTGGCGCTGCAAAAAGGTTTGAACCGGGGCGGCATGAAGTCGTGCGGCAAACATTTTCCCGGCCACGGTTTCGTGGAGGGCGACAGCCATTATGTTTTGCCGCAAGACAACCGCACGCTGGCCGAATTGGAGACCGCCGATATGTTGCCGTTTAGAAAAATGAGCGCGGCCGGCATGGCTGCCGTGATGCCCGCCCATGTGGTGTATCCGCAGGTGGACAACCGGCCTGCGGGCTTTTCTGCCAAATGGCTGAAGGATATTCTGCGCTGCAGCATCGGCTTTAACGGGGTGATTTTTTCAGACGACCTCACGATGGAAGGCGCAGTGGGGGCGGGCGGCATCAAAGACCGTGCCCGATTGTCGTTTGAAGCGGGGTGCGACATCGTGCTGGTGTGCAACCGCCCTGATTTGGTTGATGAATTGCGCGAAGGTTTCGTGATTCCTGCCAATCCCGATTTGGCTGCGCGCTGGCAATATATGGCAAACACTTTGGGCGCAGAAGAGGCAGCGGCTGTGATGCAGACACCTGAATTTAAAGCGGCGCAACGGGCTACCGCACAACTGGCCACGCCGAAAGACACCGAAGGCGGCGTGAAAGTGGGAGAGGCGTTTTAAAAAGGCAGCCTGTTCGGCCGGCCGCGTGCCTGAGGCCGTCTGAATCTTTTTTCAGACGGCCTCAGGCAATCATCTGCTATAAACCCTGCTGTCTTCCGAATAATCACAACCTTAGGGATTCATGGCCCATATTTACCGCTTGAGCCGTCTGAAACTCCGTTCCAATATCTGCAGACTGTATTAAAATATCGGCCGTTTCCTATATATTTTACCGCTTATGGCACATCACCCCTACCGCCGCCTGCGCGCGCAGCAGCTTGAGCTGCCGGAGGTGGGTATTTCCGAGTCCGGCAATATCCGCTCGCTGCATTTGGGCAGTGCCACCGTGCAAAGCTCGATGAATCTCGACCATCCTGCCGAGCTGGTGCTTTCATACAGCCGTGCCATGATGGGCTGGCTGCTGTTTGCCGAACAACAGCCCCGGCATATCACCCAAATCGGTTTGGGCGGCGGCTCGTTTGCACGCTGGATAGACGCTTATCTGCCCGATACGTGCCAAACGGCAGTGGACATCAACCCGCAGGTTATCAACGTGGCGCGAAGCCTGTTTGAACTGCCGTTTGAGGGCGGGCGTTTTGAAATCATCGAAGCCGATGGTGCCGAATACATCAAAACCTTGCGCGGGAGCACGGATGTGGTGCTGGTGGACGGTTTCGACAGCGTGCAAATTGTTGATGCGCTGGTAGAAGAGCAGTTTTTTGAAAACTGCCGCCGGGCATTGTCGGCAAACGGTATTTTCGTGACCAACTGGTGGAGCGGCGACCGCCGCTACCGCCGTTTTGTCGAGCGCCTGCTGGGCGTGTTTGAGGGGCGTGTGTTGGAACTGCCGGCAGAAAGCCACGGCAATGTTGCCGTGATGGCATTCCAAAGCAGCCCGAAAGAGCAAAGTCTCGATAAATTAAAAAAGCGTGCCGACAAACTCGGTGTGCAATACGGTTTGGATTTCAAACAGATGCTTTCCCAACTGAAAGCCAATAATCAAAACAACGGCAAATATTTTTATCTATAGTGAAATCCTTTTATTTCTGTTACAGCATTGCTGTGCCGCAGAACGGAGAGAACGGTTTTGCAGGCAGAATCAGTTCGATATTGTCTTAACTGTCTGCAGTTTGCCCTGTATGCCGCAAATCAAATAAGGTGGATTCACGATGATAAGGCCGTCCGAGCAACCGTAAAGGCCGTCTGAAACAGACGGTTTCCAGTAGAAAGAACCCCGTTATGAGTTATTTCCAACGCCATTTGTTTATCTGCGCCAACGCCCGTAACAACCCGTGCAAACAAAGCTGCAACGACAACGGCGAGGCCGGTGCGGCTGTTGATTTTTTAAAAAGCCATGCCAAAAAGATGAATCTGATCGGCCCGGGCAAACTGCGCATCAGCAGCACAAGCTGTTTGGGCCGCTGCGAATCCGGCCCGGTGATGGTAATTTACCCCGAGGCCCGCTGGTACACCTATGTAGATGAAGAAGACCTGCGCGATATTCTCGAACAAGATTTGGCAGGCGGCAGGGCAGTTGCCCGCCTGCTGGTAGATGCTCCGGAAAAAACTTGATGAGCTCCGGACTTTTTCAGACGGCCGACATACGATACAGAATATAGAACATTATGCTCAAACCTTTGAACCAGTTATACATCCCCGGCCCTGAAGGCATACTCGAAACCATCTATCTGCCCGCACAAGGCAGCGGGAGGGGAGTGGCCGTTATCAACCACCCGAACCCGCTGCAAGGCGGCACCAACACCAACAAAGTGATACAGACCGTAGCCAAGGCCTTGAGTATGCTCGGTTTCCATTGCTACCTGCCCAACCTGCGGGGCGTAGGCAACAGCGAAGGCAGCCACGACTATGGCCGTGGTGAAGCCGATGACTGTATCGCCGTTATCGACTATGCCCGCAGCCGCCACCCGGAAGCTGTAGAGCTTGCCATCGGCGGTTTCTCATTCGGTGGTTATGTTTCTCTGTTTGCCGCGCAACAGCGCGGGCCTGATCTTCTATTATTGGTTGCGCCTGCCGTCAATCACTATGAAAACCGCGAGCCTGCTGCTGCCGATGCTTCCAAAACCCTGCTGGTTCATGGTGAAGCCGATGAAATCGTAGGCTTGGAGAAAGCCTTCAGATGGGCTGCCCCACAAAATATTCCTGTGGTGGTGTTGCCGGAGTCTTCACACTTTTTCCACGGCAAACTGATTGTTCTGCGCGAAACCCTGTTGCGCTTTGTTCCTGCTGTTTTAAACGGAAAAGGGGAGATTGGTACAGCCAACTGAAAATCGGTTTTGGGCCGGAAAACTGATTCCGGAGGGAAGAACCATCTAGAATGGTTATTAAATATTTGGATAAAAAATATTTTTTTTAAAGATTCATTCCCGCCTGGGCGGCATGATGGTGGTCGGGTGTTTCAGACGGCCCGGGTGTGTTTGATAGTAAAACGGCAGAGAGCGGGAAGCGGTACAGAGAAGCAGAAGGTATTAATAGTGCGCTAAGACGGAAATCTGTTGCATTGTTTTGTGTTGTTTTGCTATGCAAAGTGTCAAATTATAGTGAGTTTACTGTATTTGATTTGTGCGCATTGTATTGCAGTAACAATTTCAGTAATAAAGGAAAAGGCACTCTTGTTTGAAAGGAGTGCCTGTGGAGAAATGCAGAGCCCGATCACTATTATTGGGCTAAGCCGGCGTGTTGTACCGGAGCGTTTTTGCTGAAGTTGATTTCTTTGATTACGCTGAAGTCAATCGGATCGCCGTTCATGGTAACCGGACGCAGATACTGTGCTTCAATCCAGTTGACCGCTTCGGCATCAATACCGGCCGATCCGCTGCTGCGGATTACTCGGGCATCACTTACATTGCCTTCGGCATTGATGGTAATGCGCATGGCTAAATTTCCGCTAATCGGTGCGGCAGCATCCGAAGTTTTATGATGGAAAGTAACGCCTTGGGCGAAAGCGGCTTGAGCGCCGGCTAAAAGAGCGAATGTAGCCACGGTAGAAAGAGCACGTTGGATTTTCATAGTTTGTCCTTTTTGTAATACGTTTGGTAATGTGTTTGGCCATCTTGCAGCATAAAATATTGGATAAGCGGCCATTTTCGGGAAAAGTGTTAGAAATATAAGTTGGTATATCTTTCTCTTTTCTTGTTATGTATTTTGCATTTATCAAAAAGATAATGCAACAGAAAATGCAAGATAAATGGAAATTTTTTTAGATAATCGGTTGATTCGAAAGCGTGGTGATAGTTTGAATCCAGCAGTATAGATGGGGCTGAAATAAAGATTAAATTAATATATTTATTAAAAATTATTTAGAAAACAAATATTTATTTTGTTGATATTCGCCGGGTACAACTTTTTTGATATGAAAAACCAAATACTACCGTTTATCTGAATAAAAATCCGATTGTCTCTTATATGCAACTGAAAAGTTTGGTTTGCCGCTGCAAATAAGGATTGGGGCAGGAAAGTGTTGTAGGACGGCATTTTGTTTGTGCATCGGCTTTTGAGGTTGTGGAAAAGGCAAAAGCAGATGGTTTGGTGTAGAATCGCCGCCTACGTTTTCAGACGGCTTGAAGCAGGGTGGGAGGGTGATGATGAAAACACTGAGATTTACCAAAATGCACGGCTTGGGCAATGATTTTATGGTGATTGATGGTATCAGCCAGCAGTTCGAGCCGGAAAAAGCACCGTTAACCAAATGGGCAAACCGCCACACAGGTGTAGGGTTCGACCAATTGTTGTTGGTGGAGAGGGCGCATTCTGATGCGGTAGATTTCCGTTACCGTATTTTCAACGCCGATGGCAGCGAAGTGGAGCAATGCGGTAACGGTGCGCGTTGTTTTGTGCGCTTTGTGATAGATAAAGGATTGACAGATAAGCAGGAAATCGTGGTTGAAACTGCCCGCGGCATCATTTTGCCCCGTTTGGCCGAAAACGGTTTGGTAACTGTGAATATGGGCAAGCCGCATTTCATGCCGTCTGAAATTCCGTTTGTGCCGGCGGCGGGAGAGGCTGCCGATGCATTGGTTCATATGATTTTAGTGGGGTTGGAGTCGGTTCCCGTCAGTTGCGTCAGTATGGGAAATCCGCATGCCGTGATTGTGGTGGACAGTGTAAAAACCGCACCGGTTGAGCAATGGGGTGAGGCAATTGAACCGCATGAGCAATTTCCAGAGCGGGTGAATGTGGGCTTTATGGAAGTGGTTGACAGCAGCCATATCCGTTTGCGGGTGTATGAACGCGGTGCGGGAGAGACGCAGGCTTGCGGAACCGGCGCGTGTGCTGCGGTGGTAGCCGGGGTTCGGCTCGGTTTGTTGGAAGAGGGCAGGCAGGTGCGCGTGAGCCTGCCGGGCGGTGATTTATATATTTCTTGGCACAACGGCAGCGATGTGATGATGACCGGGCCGGTGGAAACTGTATTTGAAGGTGAGTTGCAATACTAATGAATAAAGAAAATATTTGGAATAAAGAAAATATTTTGGCGTTTTTAAGGGAACATCCGGATTTTTTGGCGGAGCATGGCGATGAATTGGGTGTGCGCCTGCGTGATGAAAAAGTCCGCTCGTTTGCCCAGGCGCAGGTGGCGGCTTCAAAGCTGAAAGTCGAAAAGATGGCTGCCCAGCTGAAAACCATGTTGGCCGATTCTGAGGCAAACCGCACAATTATGCTGCGCCAGTTGTCGCTGGATGTGCAATTACTGGGTGCCAATACGGCAGGCAGGCTAATCCAAGTTTTATACCGTTCGTTGCGGGAAGATTTCGGCCTACAGCAGTTTGTGTTGAAAATTGCTGTTGCGCCGAAAAATAAGGCGCGTATCCCTGATGAGGCAGACGTATCCGGCAATGCTAAAGCAAGTGCAGAAATCGTTGCGCTGAAAAAACCGTTGTTAGGCAGCAAAATCAATAAAGAAATGCAAATGCTTCTCCCGCAGGGCGGTGTGGTCGCAGAAAGTTTTCTGCAACTGCCTATCCCGATAGGTGGTGGAACGGGCGCGGTGCTGCTGGCAGCCGATGCAGCCCCTAACCGATTTGCCGAAGGCTTGGCAACGGAATCTGTCGAATATATGGCGGCAGCCGTGGGAGCGGCTTTGTCGCGGATTATGGGTTATCGTTAAATGGCCGGTTGGGATGTATGGATTTCGGTTGTTTATATTGCCGTGTTTTTCACCGCTGCTTTTAAAGCGGGAGAGTTTCAATGGCTGTGGGGAAGCGTGCTGCTCTGGTTTGGGTTCGGCCTTGCCGGCGCACGCCTTCTGCCTGGAATATGGGGTATCATCCACTTGGCTCCGCTTTATCCTCCCCATCTCTATATCATACCGGCCAGCCTGTTTTTCTTTGCAAACCATTGGAAAAAAGTGCCTGAAAAGAAGATGTGGCAAGCCGAAAATGCCAACGGTTTTATCAGCTTGTTTGCAGTAAGCGGTATGCTGATGGGCATCGTGTCTGCTGTGTTTGCGTTAGTGGTGCTCAGCCGCTTTCCGGCGGGCATAACCCCTTATGTTTTGCCTGTGCTGCTGCAGCTTTATGCTTTCGAACCGGCGTATTGGTTCGGAATGCAGGCTGTGATCATGGTGGTTTTTTATCTGCACCGCAAAGTTATTGCGGGCGAGGCGGCAAACCGTTTCAGCCGCCTCCAGCTGCAACTGGGTTTTCTATTGGCCTTATTGTTTCAGACGGCCTTCGCAGTTGTATTGCTGTCAGATATACGTTACGGTTGATTACGCATGATGCGGCTTACAACCAAAAGTTATAAATTAAGAAAAATACGGTATTGGTTTTTCAGACGGCCTGAATTTAACATGCCGGTTGTAAATATGTCCCCAATTTATCAGGAGCAGAAGAATGAACATTGCACACAGCATTACCGATTTGATCGGCAATACCCCGCTGGTTGAACTGAACCGTCTGACCGAAGGTTTGCCGGGCCGCGTTGTTGCCAAGCTTGAGTTTTTCAATCCCGGCAGCAGCGTGAAAGACCGCATTGCCGCCTCAATGATTGATGCTGCCGAAAAAGCCGGCAAAATCAATAAAGACACGGTTATCGTAGAGGCCACCAGCGGCAACACCGGTATCGGTTTGGCGATGGTATGTGCCGCCCGGGGCTACAAACTGGCGATTACCATGCCCGAGAGCATGAGTAAAGAGCGCCGCATGCTGCTGCGCGCATTCGGTGCCGAGCTGATTCTAACGCCTGCAGCAGAGGGCATGGGGGGCGCGATTGCCAAGGCCCAATCTTTGGTTGATGACAACCCCGGCACGTATTTTATGCCGCGCCAATTCGATAATGAAGCCAATCCGCAAATCCACCGCGAAACCACCGCCGAAGAAATCTGGCGCGATACCGAAGGCAAGGTAGATATTTTCGTGTCGGGAGTGGGTACGGGCGGTACGGTTACCGGCGTGGGGGAAGTATTGAAAGCCCGCAAACCCGAAGTGGAAATCATAGCAGTAGAGCCCGAGGCTTCCCCGGTGTTGAGCGGAGGTGAAAAAGGCCCGCACCCGATACAGGGCATCGGAGCAGGTTTTGTTCCCAGTATTTTAAACACCGGAATCTACGACAGTATTATCAAAGCATCTAACGAAGCTGCATTCGCCACAGCCCGTGCCATGGCTGAAAAAGAAGGTATTTTGGTGGGTATTTCTTCAGGAGCTGCCGTAGCGGCTGCATTGGATTTGGCCAAAAAGCCTGAGAACAAAGACAAACTGATTGTGGTGTTGGTTCCCTCTTACGGCGAGCGTTATTTGTCCACCCCGCTGTTTGCCGATTTGGTTTGAAAACCACAGTAAAAGCTATTTACATTAAAGGCCGTTCAGACGGCCTTTTGTCATTTACCGCCCCTCAATAAAAGTGCGTAAGAAACCGTGGGGAGGCATCATGCATAGGGCAAGCCTTTAGAGGCTGATAAAAGAGGATGATAAAATTGTGATGGCGCATTAACACCGCAGCAGAGTAAGTAAATGCATTATGCAACCGATAAACAGGGGCAGTAAAAGCTGTTTGCTATTTTTTATCTAGATTATTTTTAGAATCTGATGACAATGTACCGCATGAAAAGCATATTCTCCTCCTATTCGTATTGGCTGTATTGGCAGGCTGCAAACTTTGTTGTTGGTAGAAAACGTGCATTAAAGGTTGTTCAGACGGCTTTTTACAGTTTTGCCGGTGATGCCGGATCATGGCAGGAAAAATAATGACCGTTTGTCATTCTTTAATTGGATTATCTTCCAAATCTGATTATAATGTGCCGCATGAAAAAGCATATCCCCCTCCTATTCGTATTGGCTGCATTGGCAGGTTGTGAAACCATTTATCTTCCTTCTTTCAAAGAAATACCGGTTAATCCCACCAATGTTAAAAAAGAGCCCCCGAAAAAGCAAACGGCAAAACTGCCGTACCGTTTGGCTGAAAGCCATTGGACGGATGTATCGAAAATCCGTGATGAAGCCACGCGGCTGAGTTATCAGGTCAGCCAGGGTAAGATTACCAAAGTGCAGGCAGCACAATATCTCAACCGTTTCCGCACCCAACAGGTTGGCAGAAATTCTGTGGACGACAGTATGTATGAGGTTTACCTGCGCTCGGCAGTAGATAGCCAGCGCGGTGCCATCAGCAGCCAGCAATCCAAACTGTATGTGCAAAATGCTTTAAGAGGTTGGCAGCAACGCTGGCCTAATATGAGTAATAAGCCTGCCAATCCCGCATTTACCAACTTTCTGATGGAAGTAATGGATATGCGCCCGTTGGAATAATGACAACTTAAACAAGTGTTTAAAGGCCGTCTGAAAATTTTTCAGACGGCCTTTGGTTCTGTAAAGCCGCTATATTAGCGGGAAAACAGTTTGTCGGTTGCCAGGCGGGCTTTTTCGCGGATTTCATCGGAAATGTGGCTTTTTATTTGCGCATACACTAAGGTAATGACCGCGATGTCATCGCTAAATCCCAAAGGGCCGAGCAGGTCGGGAATGCTGTCTATCGGGCTGAAAAAATACACCAATGCGCCAAGAATAATCATTTTTGTACGTTTGGGTGTGGCAGGGCTTTTAAACAGAAAATAAAGGGTGTAAAGCTGTTTCACCACCGGTGCGCCCAGCCGGCCTGCAAAGCGTGCCAATTTTCTCAGAAAACCCGGTTCATCTAATTTTTTGCGGCGGAACTTGGGAATAAATTCTTCGGGAGATGGGTGGTTCATGTGTAGAATCCTTTATGTAGCAAAGGTTTGTTGGAGTGATTTGCTGTTCTGAACACGGTACTAAATGGTGGAATTTGTGTTGATTGCAAGAGTTGGAGCCGAGACGGTATATGTAAAATATTGAAACCGGTTGTTTAATGTATGGCAAAACAACACAAAACGGTAGGATATTGCCCAGCCTCGGTCGGGAAAAGAATCGGTTTAACAAGCTGTTGAAACATAAAAGAATCATGTTCTTTGCTGTAACCAACCAGCTAAAAGTTGCTGCAATGCGTAGCCGGTACAATACGGGGCTTGCCATAACGCAAGCAAGCAGATAACTTTCTCACACACTTTGCATATAAAGCATGTTTACTGATCTGTATGTGAAGCGAAGGCCGTCTGAAATATTTCAGACGGCCTTTCTGCCTTTTATCAGTGCTTGAAGTATCAAGGCAATAAATGAGCCACACCGGCTTTTTCTTCCTCCAACTCTTTCAGAGTAATGCCGATGCGTTCGCGGCTGAATTCGTCAATCTCCAAGCCTTCAACCAGTTTGTATTCGCCGTTTTCGCAGGTTACGGGGAAGCCGAACACGGTGCCTTCGGGAATACCGTAAGAGCCGTCTGAAGGAATGCCCATGGTTACCCATTTGCCGTTGGTGCCCAATACCCAGTCGCGGATGTGGTCGATGGCGGCATTGGCGGCAGAGGCAGCGGAAGAGAGGCCGCGTGCTTCAATGATGGCTGCGCCGCGCTTGCCTACGGTAGGCAGGAAAACATCGGCATTCCATGTTTGATCGTTAATCATGTCTTTAACGCTCTCGCCATTGATGGTGGCAAAGCGGTAATCGGCATACATAGTGGGAGAGTGGTTGCCCCATACGCACAATTTTTCAATGGCTGAAACCGGTTTGCCGGTTTTTTCGGCGATTTGGCTCAAGGCGCGGTTGTGGTCAAGCCTCAGCATGGCGGTAAAGTTTTTAGCGGGAAGGTCGGGCGCGGATTTCATGGCGATATAGGCGTTTGTGTTGGCCGGATTGCCTACAACCAAAACTTTAACGTTTCGGTCGGCCACTTTATTCAAGGCCGCACCTTGTTTGGTAAAGATTTCTGCATTGGCCAGCAGCAAATCGGCGCGCTCCATGCCTTTGCTGCGGGGGCGGGAGCCGACCAAAACCGCAATTTGCGCATCTTTGAACGCAATTTCAGGGTCATCGGTGGTGAACATATCGGCCAGGAGCGGGAATGCGCAATCTTGCAGCTCCATCATCACGCCTTTTACGGCATTTTGCGCCTGCGGCAAGTCCAACAATTGCAAAATAACGGGTTGGTCTTTTCCCAGCATTTCGCCGCTGGCGATGCGGAACAATAAAGCATAGCCGATTTGACCGGCGGCACCGGTTACAGCAACACGGACGGGTGATTTCATACCAAAACTCTCCTGAATGATTTGTGAGTGTTAAAACAGCGTTTGGCGTTTGATTTTCAGACGGCCCAAACTGAAGGCCGTCTGAAAAGATTAAAAGTCTAACGCAAAAACACAGATTGGCGGACATGCCGGAAAATATCTTCTATGATTCATGATTAAAAGCAAATACAAGTATATAAATAAAAAGCAAATACAAGTATATAAATAGTATATTAATTGCTTTCGGCCACGAGGGTATGGCATTCCGTTGTCTGATTCAGCCGGTATCATACCAAAATTATCTAACGGGGCAATAGGATTTTGTAATTGCGTGAAACTATTTTGTTATCAGGTGGATGGGGTACTGCTTCATACCGGGTTGTCAGGGTTTGGGGAAAATGAAGCAATGTTTGAATGCAGGAAAAACAAGAAAGAAATAAAATTTTGCTGGACAATGTTGCTGTAAAACAGTTATTTGTTAAGCGGGCTGTTAAATTTGATTAAAAAACTGCCTTGCAGGGCTAGCCAACGTTGGGCAAACCATGTAAATTACGCCATGACGTAGTTTCATGTAGCCGACTTCAGTGGATAAAGCTGGCGGCTTGTTTCAGGTTTTGAGTTTTTGAGAAATTCTGTGAAAAGGATATTGAAATGCAGACGAAACAGCGCCCTGTATTCCTAGAAATCCCTAATATCAGGTTGCCGATACCCGGGATTGTTTCCATTCTGCACCGCATCAGCGGGGTCATTCTGTTTGTGAGCCTGCCTGTGTTGTTGTGTTTGTTGGCCGGCACGCTGAGTCGTGAAACCTCATTTGAAACTTACCGCTCCGTGGTGTCCAATCCTTTGGTCAAGCTGATTTTGGTCGGCTTGTTGTGGGCATATCTGCACCACTCTTTGGCCGGAATACGTTTCTTGTTGCTGGATGCACACAAAGGCTTGGAGCTTCAAACTGCCCGTTTGACTGCAAAAACAGCATTCGTAGCAGCTTTGGTATTGACTGTGTTGATAGGAGTATGGTTATGGTAGAGCGCAAACTGGCGGGTGCCCATTACGGCCTGCGTGATTGGGCAATGCAGCGTGCTACGGCTGTTATCATGCTGATTTATACCGTTGCATTGATTATTTTCTTGCTGATGCTGCCCGATGGTTATGAATCGTGGCAGACATTTTTTGCACAAACATGGGTGAAGGTGTTTACCCAAGTTACTTTTGTTGCGCTGTTTCTGCATGCTTGGGTAGGTATCCGCGATTTGTGGATGGACTACATCAAGCCATTCGGCCTGCGGCTGTTCTTACAGGTTGCTACTGTCGTATGGTTGGCCGGCTGTTTGGTTTATTCGGTTAAGGTAATTTGGGGTATCGTATGAGTTTTCCTGTTCGTAAATTTGATGCTGTTATTGTCGGAGGCGGAGGAGCCGGTTTGCGCGCCGCATTGCAATTGTCCAAGTCGGGCTTGAATACAGCTGTTTTATCTAAAGTGTTTCCCACCCGTTCGCATACGGTCGCTGCGCAGGGCGGTATTTCGGCTTCTTTGGGGAATGTGCAGGAAGACCGTTGGGACTGGCATATGTATGATACCGTAAAAGGTTCCGATTGGCTGGGTGACCAAGATGCCATCGAGTTTATGTGCCGCCGTGCCCCGGAGGCCGTTATCGAATTGGAACACATGGGTATGCCGTTTGATAGGGTGGAGAGTGGAAAAATCTATCAGCGCCCGTTTGGAGGCCATACTGCCGAGCATGGTAAACGTGCGGTAGAGCGTGCCTGTGCGGTAGCAGACCGTACGGGTCATGCCATGCTTCATACGCTTTACCAGCAAAATGTACGCGCCAATACCCAGTTTTTTGTGGAATGGACTGCACTGGATTTGATTCGCGATGATAACGGCGATGTGGTCGGCGTAACCGCGATGGAAATGGAAAGCGGCGATGTTTACATTTTTCATGCGAAAGCGGTGTTGTTTGCTACCGGCGGAGCAGGCCGCATCTACGCTTCTTCAACCAATGCCTTCATGAATACCGGAGACGGTTTGGGTATTTGCGCCCGCGCAGGCATTCCGCTGGAGGACATGGAATTTTGGCAATTCCACCCCACAGGTGTGGCAGGAGCGGGAGTGTTGATCACGGAGGGTGTGCGCGGTGAAGGCGGTATCCTGCTGAATGCAGACGGCGAGCGATTTATGGAACGTTATGCGCCGACTGTAAAAGACTTGGCTTCGCGTGATGTGGTATCGCGTGCAATGGCGATGGAAATTTATGAAGGCCGCGGTTGTGGCAAAAATAAAGATCATGTGCTCTTGAAAATCGATCACATAGGCGCCGAAAAAATTATGGAAAAACTGCCGGGAATCCGTGAGATTTCTATCCAGTTTGCCGGTATCGACCCTATTAAAGACCCTATTCCCGTTGTGCCGACCACACACTATATGATGGGCGGTATTCCCACTAACTATTTGGGCGAGGTAGTTGTGCCTAAAGACGGCAATTCCGAGACTGTGGTAAATGGTTTATATGCGGCAGGCGAGTGTGCCTGTGCTTCTGTTCACGGAGCCAACCGTTTGGGTACCAACTCGTTGCTGGACTTGGTGGTGTTCGGCAAATCGGCCGGGGATAGTATGATTGAATACATCAACCGGCAAAAAGGTTGGAAAGAACTGCCCGCTGATGCAGGCCGATTAACCAAACAACGTTTGGATCGTTTAAACAATCAAGTCGGCGGTGAAAATGTAGATGCATTGCGCAATGAACTGCAACGTACCGTTCAACTGCATGCCGGTGTGTTCCGAACAGATGCTATTCTGAAAGAAGGCGTTGCAAAAGTTTTGAAGATCGCAGAACGTGTGAAAAATACCGAAATCAAAGATAAGAGCCAAGTTTGGAATACTGCACGTATTGAAGCATTGGAGTTGGATAATTTAATTGAAGTCGCTAAAGCCACTTTGGTTGCAGCTGAAGCCCGCAAGGAATCCCGAGGGGCGCACGCATCGGACGACCATCCTGACCGTGACGATGAAAACTGGATGAAACACTCCCTGTTTTATACTGCAGACAACAGCTTGGCTTATAAACCGGTTCATACCAAACCGCTGACGGTTGATTATATCGAACCGGCCAAGCGCGTTTACTAAAAAGAATATAAGGAACACAGCACATGGAAAAAGTACGTTTTCAGGTGTACCGCTACAATCCTGATGTAGATGTCAAGCCGTATATGAAAGACTATGAGCTTGAAATTGAGCCTACAGACGTGAAATTGCTGGATGCCCTTGTCAAACTGAAAGCAATGGACGACAGTTTGTCGTTCCGCCGCTCCTGCCGTGAAGGCATCTGCGGTTCAGACGGCATGAATATTAACGGCAAGAACGGTTTGGCCTGTTTGACGGATATCCGCAGTTTGAAACAGCCAATTAAGCTCCGCCCTCTGCCCGGTTTGCCGGTTATCCGCGATTTAATTGTCGATATGACGCAGTTTTTCAAACAATATCACTCTATTAAGCCCTATGTGGTTAATGATACGCCTGCACCTGATCGCGAGCGTCTGCAAACCCAAGAGGAGCGCAAAGAGCTCGATGGCTTATACGAGTGTATTTTGTGTGCCTGCTGTTCGACCGCCTGCCCGTCGTTTTGGTGGAATCCCGATAAATTCGTAGGGCCGTCAGGCTTGTTGAATGCTTACCGCTTTATTGCAGACAGCCGCGATACGATTACCAACGAACGCTTAGATAATTTGAATGATCCCTACCGTTTGTTTCGGTGCCACACAATTATGAATTGTGTTGACGTATGTCCGAAACACTTGAACCCGACTAGGGCTATAGGTAAGATTAAAGAAATCATGTTGAAACGGGCGGTTTAATATGCCTGTTTTCGATGAAGCTGCAAAACGCAAAATCCGTTATCAAACCCGTCGTGGACTGCTCGAGTTGGATATTGTGCTCGGGCGGTTCATGGATAAAGAATTCCAGAATCTCAGCGATGAAGAATTGGCGGTATTGGTGGATATTTTGAGATTGCCTGACCAAGAATTGTTGGCTTTGGTTAATCAAAAAGAAGAAACAACTGATGCCCGTTTTCTTTCTCTTCTGGAAAAAATCAGAGGGGCTGACAGTTATCAGGCCGTCTGAAAACCGCAGGACCGGGTTGCGTAAATCCAATGCGCCGAGTCTGAATCCCAATAGAACAATACAAGGAGTAAGAGATGTCAAAAACAGTAAAATTGCAGACCCAGGGTAAAGATACGCTGGAGTTGCCGGTGTTGGAAGGTACTTTAGGTTCGAGCGTAGTCGATATCCGTACCTTTACTAAAGGTACCGGCATGTTTACATTTGATCCCGGTTTTGTATCTACTGCCAGTTGTGAATCGAAAATCACGTTTATTGATGGCGAGAAAGGCCAGCTTTATTATCGCGGTTATCCCATTGAGCAATTGGCTGAAAGCAGCGACTATTTGGAAACCTGCTATCTGTTGATTTATGGTGAGTTGCCGACAGCAGAGCAAAAAGCCGAGTTTGAAAATACCGTGATGCATCATACTATGGTGCATGAACAACTGACTTGGTTTTTCCGCGGTTTCCGCCGCGATGCCCATCCGATGGCCATGATGGTGGGTGTGGTCGGTGCTTTGTCGGCTTTCTATCAAGACAGCTTGGAAATTTCAGATCCCGAACACCGTAAGATTGCCATCTACCGGTTGGTTTCGAAAATTCCGACAATTGCAGCAATGTGTTACCGCTATTCAAACGGCCTGCCGTTCAATTATCCGCGCAACGACCTTTCTTACACGGCAAACTTCATGCATATGATGTTTGCCACTCCGTGCGAGAGTTACATTCCGAATCCCGTATTGGTTCGCGCACTTGACCGCATCTTTATCCTGCATGCCGATCACGAACAGAACGCTTCTACCTCTACCGTACGTTTGGCAGGCTCTTCGGGGGCCAACCCGTTTGCCTGTATCGCAGCCGGCATTGCCAGCCTGTGGGGGCCGGCACACGGCGGTGCAAACGAAGCTGTGTTGAAAATGCTTGACGAAATTGGTGATGTATCGAATGTTGCAGCCTTTATGGAAGGCGTAAAAGAGCGCAAATACCGCTTGATGGGCTTCGGCCACCGCGTATACCGCAATATGGATCCCCGTGCGAGCATTATGCGTGAAACGTGCTATGAAGTTTTGAAAGAGCTGGGTTTGGAAGACGATCCACAATTCAAGCTGGCTATGGAACTGGAGCAAATCGCGCTGAGCGATCCTTATTTTGTGGAGCGCAAACTGTATCCGAATGTAGATTTTTACTCCGGTATTGTATTGTCTGCATTAGGCATTCCGGTTTCTATGTTTACCGTAATTTTTGCATTGGCGCGTACAGTAGGCTGGATTTCCCACTGGCATGAAATGATTAGTGATCCGAATCAGAAAATCGGCCGCCCGCGCCAACTCTATACAGGTGCGGCACGCCGTGATTTTGTTCCTGTTGACAAACGTTAATTAACAGTATGCCCCGAAAGCCAAATGTTGTCGGTTGGATTTTCGGGGTATGCTTTATAGTAATTAAATTACTTGATAATCAGCGTTAAAAGCATTCGCAAACTTAAAGTGCAAAGAGTAGAATAAACATGTTTTCAGACGGCTTCGGTTATGTTTTGAAAATAAAAAATTCTACTCTTTATTCTATATAGGCAAAGGGCAATCCCATGATGGAAGACAAGCTCAATTTTTCATATTTATTTGGTTCGAACGCACCTTATATTGAAGAGTTATATGAAAATTTCCTGAATAATCCGAATTCTGTGGATGATAAGTGGAAGCAATATTTTACCGATCTTGCTGCCCAACCGGGGGCGGTAGAGCGTGATGTTCCCCATCGTCCGATTCAGGAATCATTCGCCAATTTGGCTAAAAACAGGGCAACAGCCGCTATTGCGGGCGGTTTGGACGAAAGTATGATGAAAAAGCAGGTCGGTGTTTTACGCATGATGTCTGCTTACCGTATTCAAGGAGTCGGTGCGGCACAACTTGATCCGCTCCAACGTATGCCGCCTAGAAACATTGATGCTTTAGATCCCAAATTTCACGGTTTGGATGCTGCCGATATGGCGGTGCAGTTCAGTGTGGGGGAGGGAGACTTTGCCGGCAGCGGCAAAATGACCTTGTCTGACATTGTCAGCAAGCTGAAACAGACCTATTGCGGCCATATCGGTATCGAATATATGTATATTGCCAATACCGAAGAGCGGCGCTGGATCCGCAATTATTTTGAAGGCTCCTTATCTACACCAAAATTTAATGCCGATGAGAAACGTTATATTCTCAAGCAGTTAACGGCCGCAGAAACTTTGGAGCGTTATCTCCACACCAAATATGTCGGCCAGAAACGCTTTTCGGTAGAAGGTGGCGAAAGTTCGATTGCGGGTTTGAACTACCTGATTCAAAACGCCGGAAAAGACGGTATAGAAGAAGTGATTATCGGCATGGCACACAGGGGCCGTCTGAATGTGTTGGTGAATACGCTGGGTAAAAAGCCCGGGGATTTATTTGCGGAATTCGAAGGCCGCGCGGCAGCAACACTCCCCAGCGGCGATGTCAAATACCACATGGGTTTCAGCTCGGATATCGCCACACCTAACGGCGCGGTACACGTTACATTGGCATTCAACCCGTCCCATCTCGAAATCGTTAATCCTGTGGTAGAAGGTTCGACACGAGCGAAACAGAGCCGCCGGGGCGAGGGTGGTCAAAACCAAGTGTTGCCAGTGTTGATTCACGGTGATTCTGCCTTTATTGGTTTGGGTGTAAACCAGGCAACGTTCAACCTTTCCAAAACCCGTGGGTACACTACCGGCGGTACCATTCACTTGGTTATCAACAATCAGATCGGCTTTACCACATCAGACACCCGTGATGTGCGATCTACCGTGTATTGCACCGATATCGCCAAAATGGTGGAAGCCCCGGTGTTCCATGTAAACGGAGATGATCCCGAGGCCGTATGCTTTGTGGTACAGGCAGCATTGGATTACCGCAAACAATTCAACAAAGACGTTGTTATCGATTTGGTTTGCTACCGTAAACTCGGCCACAATGAGGGCGATGATCCCACGCTGACCCAGCCCATGATGTATAAAAAGGTTGCCAAGCATCCCGGCACCCGCGCACTTTACGCCGACAAACTATTGGCAGAAAACGTAATTAACGCAGAAGAAGCCGAAGGGTTTATCCAGGCCTACCGCAACGCTTTGGATAAGGGCGAGCATGTCGAACAAACCCGCCTCACCGATTATGAAAGCAAACACCGTGTAGATTGGTCTAAATACCAAGGCCAAAACTGGCGCGAGCAAGTCGAAAGCGGTTTGTCTGAAGCAGATATCCAACGCCTGACCGACAAGTTTACCGAGGTGCCCGAAGATTTCGCTTTGCACAATACCGCAAAACGTGTATTGGAGGCGCGTAAATCAATGGCGGCCGGCGAGCAGCCGATAGATTGGGGCATGGCAGAAACATTGGCTTACGCGGCGCTGGTAACCAACGGAACGGGTGTGCGTATTTCCGGGGAGGACTCGGGGCGCGGTACATTCTCACACCGTCATGCGGTTTTGCACGACCAAAACCGTGAAAAAAGCGATGCCGGAGCCTATATTCCGCTGCGCCACATGGCAGAAAACCAGGCAGACTTCTTGGTGATCGACTCCATCTTGAATGAAGAAGCCGTGATGGCCTATGAATACGGCTTTGCCTGCTCGGCGCCCGACAAACTCACTATTTGGGAAGCACAATTCGGCGATTTTGCCAACGGTGCGCAAGTGGTTATCGACCAATTTGTTTCCTCGGGCGAAACCAAATGGGGGCGTTTGTGCGGCTTAACCACCATCCTGCCGCACGGTTATGACGGGCAAGGCCCCGAGCATTCTTCTGCACGTTTGGAACGCTGGCTGCAATTGTGTTCCGAACAGAATATGCAGATTGTGATGCCGTCTGAAGCATCGCAGATATTCCATATTCTGCGCCGCCAAGCCCTGCGTTCATACCGCAAGCCTTTGGTAATCTTCCTGTCCAAACGCCTGTTGCGTTTCAAAGATTCAATGAGCCCGCTGGAAAACTTTGCCGAAGGTTCGACTTTCCGACCCGTTATCGGCGATACGGCAGAACGTGCCGATAACGGCAGCGTGAAACGGGTGATTCTGTGTGCCGGCCAGGTTTATTACGATTTGGCCGCAGGCCGTGCCGAGCGCAGCTTGGAAAAAGATATTGCCATCGTGCGTGTGGAGCAGCTTTATCCGTTTCCGTATGAAGAAGTCCAAGCCGAGCTGGCCAAATATCCCAATGCCGAAGATGTGGTGTGGGCGCAGGAAGAGCCGCGCAATCAGGGCGGTTTCCACCAATTGCGCCACCGTATCGAAAAAGTTTTGGGCAGACAGCAGAAACTGGGTTATGCAGGCCGCCCCGCCAGCGCATCCCCCGCGGTCGGCTATATGAGCAAACACGTTGCCCAGCTGAAACAGTTGGTTGAAGATGCAATGGCTTTAAACTAACCATTTAAGGCCGTCTGAAACCGAGCGGATGATTTCAGACGGCCTTACACCACCGGAGAAGAAAATGATTGTTGAAGTAAAAGTACCCGTTTTATCTGAAAGCGTATCCGAAGGCACCTTGATGTCTTGGCATAAAAAAGTGGGCGAATACGTTGAGCGGGATGAAATTCTGATTGATGTCGAAACCGACAAAGTCGTGTTGGAAGTGCCCTCGCCGCAAGCCGGCGTTTTGGTTGAAATCATTGCCCAAGACGGAGAAACCGTTGTAGCCGAGCAACTGTTGGCGAAAATCGACACCGAAGCCAAAGCAGGCGCAGAAGCCCCGGCACCGGTTGCGGAGCAAATTGCCGCACCTGCTGCGCAAGCCTCCGCATCTAACGCGCAGGCCGGCACGGCTATGCCGGCTGCGGCGAAACTGGCTGCCGAAAAAGGTGTGGATATCGGCAGCGTGCAGGGATCCGGCCGGGGTGGGCGCGTGTTGAAAGAAGACGTACAAAAAGCCGTTTCTGCCACCAAGCCTGCAGTTGCTGTGTCTGCGCTCCCCGTTCCCAACGGTACGCGCCCCGAACAGCGTGTGCCGATGAGCCGCCTGCGCGCCCGCGTGGCCGAACGCTTGCTGGCCTCCCAGCAGGAAAATGCGATTCTTACCACGTTCAATGAAGTAAATATGAAGCCGGTTATGGACCTGCGCAACAAATACAAAGAAAAATTCGAGAAAGAACACGGTGTTAAGTTGGGCTTCATGTCGTTTTTCGTGAAAGCCGCCGTGGCTGCATTGAAAAAATATCCGGTTGTGAATGCTTCTGTGGACGGCAGCGATATCGTTTACCACGGTTATTTCGACATCGGCATCGCCATCGGCAGCCCGCGCGGTTTGGTTGTGCCGATTCTGCGTGATGCCGATCAGATGAGCATCGCCGATATTGAAAAAGCCATCATGGATTATGCCGTAAAAGCCAAAGACGGAAAAATCGCACTGGAAGATTTAACCGGCGGCACATTCAGCATTACCAACGGCGGCACATTCGGCTCGATGATGTCCACGCCCATTATCAACCCTCCGCAATCCGCCATTTTGGGTATGCACGCTACCAAAGAGCGTGCTGTGGTAGAAAACGGCCAGGTAGTAGTGCGCCCGATGATGTATCTGGCACTATCTTACGACCACCGCATTATCGATGGCCGTGAAGCGGTGCTGACTTTGGTAACCATCAAAGATCTGCTTGAAGATCCCGCACGGCTGCTGCTTGATCTTTAATCTGCGGCTTTCAGACGGCCTGATGAGGCCGTCTGAAAAATCGTTTAAGGTAGATGTTAAGATAAGGGGAATAATGAAATATCTGCTTTTTTTATCCGCATTGGCCTTAAGTGCCTGTGCGGCAACCCATCAGGAAGAATATTTGGTATCGGCTTATGACAGCAAAGGACATTTGCTCAACAAGCGCGTGCAATTGGGCAGCAATAAAGCAGGCGTGCCGCTTGCGCAGGATACTTTGTGCAAAATACACCCAAGAGCGGTTATCCGCGTACATACCAAGTGGAATAAACGGTTGGCCGAGGATTTCAAACCTTATTCGTGCGGTTTGAAGAAAGAGCTCTGAAAAACGCGCGGCAATTTGCCGACAGCTTTCGGGTTGCCTGCCGGTTTGCGGCGTCAAACCCGATTCTCAGAAATTTCAGGCCATCAGGCCGTCTGAGCGAAGCTTATATTTTTCAGACGGCACAACACAGATTAAAGAGAAAAGGATTCAATATGTCTCAATTTGATGTAGTCGTTATCGGTGCCGGCCCTGGCGGTTATATTGCCGCTATCCGTGCCGCTCAACTGGGCTTGAAAACCGCCTGTATCGATGCGGGCGTAAACAAAGCGGGTGATGCGCCGGCTTTGGGCGGCACCTGTTTAAACGTAGGCTGCATTCCTTCCAAAGCTTTGCTGCAGTCTTCAGAACATTTCCATGCCGCACAACATGATTTTGCCGAACACGGCATTACTGTCGGCAATGTGAAATTCAACGCAGCCAAAATGATCGAGCGTAAAGACACCATTGTTACCAAGCTGACGGGCGGAATCAAATTCCTGTTTCACAAAAACAAAGTCGAAAGCCTGTTTGGCAAAGGTTCTTTGAAAGGCCGCAACGGTGATTTGTGGCAGGTTGAAGTGGACAACAAAGGCGAAAAAAGCCTGATAGAAGCCAAAAACGTGATTATCGCTACCGGCTCTGTGCCGAGGCCGCTGCCGTTGGTCGATATCGACAATGTAAACGTGTTGGACAACGAAGGCGCATTGAACCTGACTGCGGTGCCGAAAAAGCTGGGGGTGATAGGCTCGGGCGTAATCGGTTTGGAAATGGGGTCGGTATGGAAGCGTGTCGGCTCCGAAGTAACGATTCTTGAGGCCATGCCCACATTCTTAGCGGCTGCCGACCAGCAAATCGCCAAAGAAGCGTTCAAGATTTTCACCAAAGAACAGGGTTTGGTGATTGAGCTGGGCGTGAAGTTGAACGAAATCAAAAACAGCAAAAAAGGCGTTACCGTTGCCTATGAAGCAGGCGGTCAGGCCAAAGAAGAAACGTTCGACAAACTGATTGTTTCCATCGGGCGCATTCCGAACACCGAAGGCCTGAATGCCGAAGCGGCGGGTTTGGAAAAAGACGGGCGCGGCTTTATTAAGGTGGATGATGAATGCCGCACCAACCTGCCCAACGTTTGGGCGATTGGCGATGTGGTGCGCGGCCCGATGCTGGCACACAAAGCCAGCGATGAAGGCGTTGCCGTGGCCGAACGCATTGCAGGCCAAAAGCCGCATTTGGATTTCAACACGATTCCGTTTGTGATTTACACAGATCCTGAAATCGCATGGGTGGGCAAAACCGAAGAACAGTTGAAAGCAGAAGGCGCAAACTATAAAAAAGGCACTTCGGGCTTTGCCGCCAACGGCCGGGCTTTAGGTTTGGGTAAAGCCAAGGGCATGGTCAAAGTGTTGGCAGATGCCGAAACCGACCGTATTCTCGGCGTACACATGATAGGCCCGATGGTGAGCGAACTGGTGGCCGAAGGCGTTACCGGCCTTGAATTCAAGGCCAGCAGCGAAGACATTGCCCGCATTGTTCACGCCCATCCGACTTTGTCGGAGGTGTTGCACGAAGCTTCTTTGGCGGTGGACAAACGCGCCCTTCACGGCTGATGCAGCGGTGTCTGCCGATTTTCAGGCATGGCTTGAGGCCGTCTGAAATGCTGCATGCAGGCTGTATTCCGGTTGTAGAAACCATATTTCGCCACGCATCATACTCGGGTTTTACCCGAGTATTTTTATGGCAAAGCACATGCCGGAACAACGCAGAAGAGCCGGGGTGGCAAACCGCAAGCAATATGTGGATTCACCGGCTCCGTTACGGCGTTGCCGCTCCTTACCGTATTGCCTTTATTGCCGGCGGCTTGCTGCTTTGCGCCGGAAATGCACGAATCCGCCACTGATTAACAGGCAGCAAGGGAGCGGCCACCGCCGCTTCAGCGGCTTGCCAAACACTCTCTTTGAGCGGGGGGCGGCCAAGCTGTGTCGGTTTACATTTAGCCCATTACATCGATACCGCAATGGGGTCATCAATTTGCTGTACGGGAATAACGGCAGCCATCTGTTTCAGATGGCCTAAAACCGATTTTGCAAGGGTTTCGGTTATAATATAACCAATCTCTAAAGGCCGTCTGAAAGCCCGTTTATGACCACGAAACAGAAAATCCTTACCCAAGCCAAGCAAGACGGCGTGCAGGTAACTGCATTGCGCGAACAGGTGTTGGACATCATCTTGCAGCAAACCGGTGTGATTAAAGCCTATAACGTGCTTTCGCAAATGCAGCAGCAGAGTGACGGCGCGGTTGCCCCACCCACTGCTTACCGCGCTTTAGACTTTTGGGCGGAGCAGGGCGTTTTGCACAAAGTAGCAGCCGTAAACGGTTATGTGTTGTGCAGTCATGCCCGGCACGACTGCAGCGCCTGTTGCAGCGAACACGGCGAAGCCGCCCACCAAAGCGCCTTTATTCTGGTGTGCACCGAATGCGGCGCAGTGGATGAGCAAACGCTCAGCCGCGAATGGTCGGCTCTGCGGGCGGGCGTGGCTGCCGGTGGCTTTGCCTTGAAAGAAGAACACGTTGTTTTAACAGGAACCTGCAAAAAATGCCAGCAAACAAAACCAAAGTACACCTAATCTCGGGCTTTTTGGGCACCGGCAAAACCACCGCCATCAAAAGCCTGATGGAGCAAAAAGACCCTGGCGAAAAATGGGTGATTATCGTGAACGAGTTCGGCGAAATCGGCATTGACGGTGCCGTGCTGAGCGATAACGGCATTCCTGTGGCCGAAATTGCCGGCGGCTGCCTGTGTTGCACTGCCGGCGCACAATTGGGCGCGACCGTGCAGAAAATGCTGCGCGATGCCAAACCCGACCGCCTGGTGATAGAAGCCAGCGGCC
This sequence comes from Neisseria sp. 19428wB4_WF04, assembly GCF_015235335.1. NCBI lineage: Bacteria > Pseudomonadati > Pseudomonadota > Betaproteobacteria > Neisseriales > Neisseriaceae > Neisseria > Neisseria sp. 19428wB4_WF04. Next base: position 2,237 of record NZ_JADGLG010000031.1, on the reverse strand, counting down.
TGGCACACGCCGCGAGCGTGATTGACGATTTAAAAGTCAAACCGCTGCGGGAGCAACTCGAAATTGCGGCTGTGTTTACCGTGGTCGATCCGCGCCAGTTTGTCAACCCCGATTATGCGCAGCAGGCACTTTATAAAGACCAAATCGGTGTGTGCGATGTGTTGGTGGCAAGCAAAACCGATTTGTGTACTCCAGAAGAATTGGCGCAGTTCCGTGAGCAAGCCGCCAAGCTGTTTCCGCCCAAAGCCAAAGTAGCGGAAGTGGAAAACGCCTGCATGGAAATCGCCTGGCTTGATATTCCCGTTATCGAAAAACCGCGCTACCGCCTCAAAGGGCTGTCCGACAACACCATGGGTTTTCAGTCGCAAGGCTTTACCTTTCCCGCAGGGAAAAATTTCGATGGTGAGAAACTCACCGATTTCTTTAACGGCTTACCCCGGTTTGCCGAAGGTTTGGTGCGTGCCAAAGGCGTATTTCAGGTGATGGACACTTGGGTGTGGCTCAACTGGGTAGACGGCAAATGGGGTGCCAGCCAGGTTTCATGGCGGCGCGACAGCCGGTTTGAACTGATTGCCAAATCGTTTGATGCCGACTTAATCGAAAAAAAGCTGGGCAACGCGCTGGAATAGGCATTGAATCTGCCTGATGCGGCACCTGAAAAGGCCGTCTGAAAAAAAGCGGCACGCCATGAGTTTATCCTGCTGTGCAGCAGCATTGCCGTGCTTTTAGTGCGCGCATACCGCGTATATTGTCTGCGGCTTGCCGGTTGCGTAACAAAAACATGCAAACCCGCTAAACCATCCCCGGGGCAGAGGCCGGGGATAGCATATTGACAGGCGGGCAGGGCGATAATTATAGTAAGGCATCCAAAAACATACGTTCCCCCGAAAACCCTTGAATCCAATAGAGAAGGAGACTGCAAATGGCAATTTTTGAGTTGAAAAAAAGCGATTCCGGCGAATTTCATTTTAATTTTGTCGGCGATAACGATAAAACCATTCTGCGCAGCGAGCAATACACCAGTAAGGCTTCGGCGCAAAACGGCATCGAATCCGTGCGCAACAATGCAGGCAACGATGCGCGCTACGAGTTGAAAACCAGCACTTCGGGCAAACTCTATTTCAATCTGAAAGCCGCCAACGGCCAGATTATCGGCACCAGCATGATGTATGCCGATGAAGCCGGCCGTGAGGCTGCCGTTGCCGGCCTGAAAAGCAGTGCCGCACAGGCGGGCGTGGTGGAAGGTTGAGAACCACAAGGGCTGCCCGGCCAACTTTTAAGAGAGTTAATTTTAAGAGCGTTAATAAGCGGCAAGCGCGCAGGCGGATTATCGGCGATTGGAGCGGTGGCGGTTTGACTGATTATTTCAACCTGTTGAAGTAAAACAGACAATTATCAGCAGAATCTCCATATTCCGCCTGCCTGCAACAGCAATGAATCAGGCCGCAGAGAGCGTTCGGCGGGGCTTTTGATTTCGGTTTTTTCAGACGGCCCTTTCAAGGCCGTCTGAACATATTATCCGGGCAAAGCAGGTTTGTCTGTTTTACGCACCAACAATATAAAAACGGCCGCCCGCCCGTTGAACCTTAGAATTCTGCTGCCCAACCGGCCGCCGCCCGACAGCAAACCGCATGTTTACCGGAATCGGATAACTATGCGGTTTTTCTTTCAGGCGGCCGGCACACTTGCCATTGAAAATGGGGTGGCTGCTGTTTCCATATAGGCGGAGCCGATGGTTAAGCCGCATGGGGAACGTTTGCCGGGCACCGGGGCAGTTCTGCAAAGCAGCCGCTTAATCCCGGCTGTTAATTATTTTGGAGCGGCAACACAGATTGGTAAAACGCTTGCGCCATACTCCCGGGTATCTGCAAAAAATAACTGCCTGAGCCAAACAGACGGCTGCCGGGCATTTTTCAGACGGCCTGAACGGTTTTGGCAAAGGGCGGAATACGGGGCGGAGCGGCAATGGTTTTACCGCCGGACGGCTGTAAAACCGATGTAGGGCAGGGTTGGGCAGCAAATTTAAAGGGGCTGAAGTAGATTAGCCCTAAACACCACACCAAAGCCGCAAAGTTTTTAACTGCTGCTTTGGTGTCCCGAAGTTAAAACGAAACTCACATTCTTTCAAGAACAGAGGAAAAGATTTTCGGTCGATTCCGTTGTATTTGCGCAAGACACGTTTCGCCTGATTCCAAAAATTCTCAATGCCGTTGATATGGTTGTGTCGGTCGGCAAAC
>NZ_JADGLG010000030.1:0-31129 GCF_015235335.1 Neisseria sp. 19428wB4_WF04 | reverse complement strand
CTTCGGTTTCGTATTCCACGTGCGAGGTATTGATGGTGATGCCGCGGGCTTTTTCTTCCGGGGCATTGTCGATTTGGTCGTAGCCTTTAGCCTGACCGCCGAATTTTTCTGCCAAAATGGTGGTCAGTGCGGCAGTCAAAGTGGTTTTACCATGGTCAACGTGACCGATGGTGCCAACGTTTACGTGCGGCTTGCTCCGCTCGAATTTCTCTTTAGCCATGAGCTAATTCCTTTATATAAAGAACGATTAAAGAACAGGATTTGCGGCCGTCTGAAATTTCAGACGGCCTGTTTCAACAGTTCAGCCTTTGCGGGCTTCTGTAACTTGCGCGGCAATGTGTGCGGGAGCTTCTGCGTATTTCTTAAACTCCATCGAGTAGGTTGCACGGCCTTGGGTGGCGGAACGCAGGTCGGTCGAGTAGCCGAACATTTCTGCCAGCGGCACTTCGGCGCGGACTTTCTTGCCGCCGATGCCGTCGTCGTCCATACCCAACACGATACCGCGGCGGCGGTTCAGATCACCCATCACATCACCCATATAATCTTCGGGCGTTTCCACCTCAACGGCCATAATCGGCTCCAGCAATACCGGAGAGGCTTTTTTCATACCTTCTTTGAAAGCCATGGAGGCGGCCAGTTCAAAGGCGATTTGAGAAGAGTCCACATCGTGATAAGAACCGAAAATCAAGCGGATACGCACATCAACCACAGGGTAACCGGCAACAATACCGTTGGACAGGGTGTCGCGGATACCTTTATCGACCGAGGGGATAAACTCGCGCGGAATCACGCCGCCTTTGATTTCATCGATAAATTCATAGCCCGCACCGCCGGGTTCCAGCGGCTCCATTTTGATGACAACATGACCATATTGGCCTTTACCGCCGGACTGCTTAACGTGTTTGGCTTCGGATTCCACTTCTTTGCGGATGGTTTCGCGGTAGGCCACCTGCGGCGCACCCACATTGGCTTCCACACCGAATTCGCGCTTCATACGGTCAACGATGATTTCCAAGTGCAATTCACCCATGCCGGAAATAATGGTTTGGCCGGATTCTTCATCGGTACGCACACGGAAAGACGGATCTTCTTTGGCCAAGCGGTTGAGTGCAATGCCCATTTTCTCTTGGTCTGCCTTGGTTTTCGGCTCAACGGCAACGTGAATCACCGGCTCGGGAAATTCCATGCGTTCCAAGATAATCGGAGCATCTTCGGCACACAGCGTCTCACCGGTGGCAACATCTTTCAAACCGATGGCGGCAGCAATATCGCCCGCGCGCACTTCTTCGATTTCGGTGCGGTCGGCAGCGGTCATCTGCACCAAGCGGCCGATGCGTTCGCGGGTGCCTTTAACGGAGTTCACCACATTGTCGCCCGATTTCACCACGCCGGAATACACGCGGATGAAAGTGAGCTGGCCGACATATTTGTCGTTCAGCATTTTAAACGCCAACGCTGAGAATTTGGCATCATCACTTGCTTGACGGCTGTCGGATTCTTCGTTGTTCGGATTCACGCCTTGCACCGGAGGAATATCGGTAGGCGCGGGCAGAAATTCTATCACAGCATCGAGCATACGCTGCACGCCTTTGTTTTTAAAGGCAGACCCGCACAACATCGGCTGGATTTCACCGGCCAAGGTACGCTCGCGCAATGCAGCTACGATTTCTGCTTCAGTGAGCTCTTCACCGCCCAAATATTTATCCATCAGCTCTTCGCTGGCTTCGGCCGCCGCTTCGATCATGTTTTGACGCCATTCTTCGGCAGTATCAGCCAAATCTGCGGGGATGTCGCCGTATTCGAACGTGGTGCCTTTATCGGCTTCGTTCCAAATGATGGCTTTCATTTTCAACAGATCTACCACACCCTCGAAGCTGTCTTCCGCACCCACGGGAATAACAATGGGCACGGGATTGGCGCGCAAACGGGTACGCATCTGTTCGACCACGCGGAAGAAGTTTGCGCCCTGACGGTCCATTTTGTTCACAAAAGCCAAACGCGGCACTTTGTATTTATTGGCTTGGCGCCATACAGTTTCCGATTGCGGCTGCACACCGCCCACCGCGCAGTAAACCATAACGGCACCGTCAAGCACACGCATGGAACGCTCTACCTCTACGGTAAAGTCCACGTGTCCCGGGGTGTCGATGATGTTGAAACGGTGTTCGGGAAACTGCCCGCCCATACCTTTCCAGTAGGAAGTTACGGCAGCGGAAGTGATGGTGATGCCGCGCTCCTGCTCTTGTTCCATATAGTCGGTAGTGGCGGCACCATCGTGCACTTCGCCCAATCTGTGGGTTAAGCCGGTGTAGAACAGGATACGCTCGGTAGTGGTGGTTTTACCCGCATCAATGTGTGCGGAAATACCGATATTGCGATAAAGGTTAATCGGGGTTTTACGAGCCATTTTATGCGCCTTTCGAAATTAGAAACGGAAGTGTGAGAAGGCTTTGTTGGCTTCGGCCATGCGGTGTACTTCTTCACGTTTTTTCATAGCACCGCCGCGGCCTTCGGCTGCATCGATCAATTCGCCGGCCAAACGCAGATCCATGGATTTTTCACCGCGCTTACGGGCAGCATCGCGCACCCAGCGCATTGCCAGAGCCAAGCGTCGTGAAGGGCGAACCTCAACAGGAACTTGGTAGTTGGCACCGCCCACACGGCGGCTTTTCACTTCTACAACGGGTTTGGTGTTGGCAATGGCTTCGTTGAACACTTCGATTGCTGCTTTGCCGGTTTTTTTCTCGATTTGCGCAAGGGCCCCGTAAACGATGCGCTCGGCAACGGATTTTTTACCGTCAATCATCAATACGTTCATAAACTTGCTCAGCTCAACGCTGCCGAATTTCGGATCAGGCAATACATCGCGTTTGGGAACTTCTCTACGTCTTGGCATTTTAATTCCTTAAATATCTATTCAGTCGGGACAACCCCATGAATGCCTATCGAAGCATTCACTTACTCGGTCATGCCTGCTTTTCAGACGGCAAAACCGACGTGCCGTAGTGTTATTTGGTTACTTGGGCCGTTTGGCACCATATTTGGAGCGGGCCTGTTTGCGGTCTTTAACGCCTGCGGTATCCAAAGAACCGCGGACGGTGTGGTAACGCACACCCGGCAAGTCTTTTACACGGCCGCCGCGAATCAGCACCACGCTGTGTTCCTGCAGGTTGTGTCCCTCGCCGCCGATATAGGAAATCACTTCAAAACCGTTGGTCAGGCGGACTTTGCACACTTTGCGCAATGCAGAGTTCGGTTTTTTCGGAGTGGTGGTGTACACACGGGTGCACACGCCGCGTTTCTGCGGGCACGCTTCCAGTGCGGGCACTTTGTTTACGTACACCGGCTTTTGACGGCCTTTGCGTACCAATTGATTGATAGTTGGCATATTTTCTCGTCCTGTTGAGTGAAATATCTGCCGGCACCATGCCGACAAGAGCGGAATTATAGTTTCGGTGCAAACACTTAGTCAAGGCATTGCAAAACACGGCCTACAAACATTCCGCAAAACACAGTTTCTAGGCAGCGCCTGCGCAACACAACAAGGCCGTCTGAAACTTTTTGCTTTCAGACGGCCTCGATTCCCACAGTCTTAGCGATATTGCGGCAGACTGCCCACGACTGCCCTGCTAAATAACGCTGACATTCATTTCCGCATCCACCTTCACTTTGGCATTGTCAAAGGCAAACTGGTTATAGCGGTAGCCGCTGTTCGAAAAGAAATTCTGCACACTCACCCGATCTTCGCCGCCGTAGGCCTGAACCAGCAGGTGATTGCCCTCGCGGCTGAACACCGCATTTTCCAGCAACGCATTTGTGAAAATCAGGGTATCGGTGTGTTCGGCCTGATAGCCATAATCGCTCACTATGTCCTGCCCGTGGCCTTTGGCAAAGATATAGGTGTCGGCTTCGCTGCTGCCGCCACCCAAATAATCGTTACCGGCTCCGCCGATTAAGGTGTCGGCTCCACCGCCGCCGTAGAGTTTGTCGTTGCCTTCGCCTCCGTCCAGCGTATCATTTCCCGCACCGCCGTTCAATTCGTCATCGCCTGCACCGCCATCGAGCTTATCGTTGCCGTGCTCTCCATATAAATGGTCGTTGCCTACACCGCCCGCCAACCTGTCTTCCCCGTCTCCGCCATAAAGGCTGTCATTGCCTTCATCACCGAACAGGCTGTCGTTGCCGCCATAGCCGGAAAGTACATCGTTGCCCTCACCGCCATTAATCACATCTATGGTATCCCAACCATAGAGCATATCGCTTTTCTCTGTGCCGCTGCCTTTTACCGTTATGCCGGCCATATCGGCGGCTGTGATGGTTTTGTCGTCAAACGCAAAATCAAAATAGCGGTAATTGCCGCCGTTAAAATAGTGTTGCAGGGAAACTTGATCTTCATTGCCGTAGGCTTTAATCACCAAATCATTTCCGCTGCGGGTGAATACCGCATCGGCAAAGTCGGCTCCGCTAAAGCGCAGGGTATCGGTGTGTTCGGCCTGATAGCCATAGTCGCTTACCACATCCTGCCCGTGGCCTTTGGCAAAGATATAGGTGTCGACTCCACCGCCACCGTAGAGTTTGTCGTTGCCTTCGCCTCCGTCCAATGTATCACTACCTGAATCACCATACAGACTGTCATCGCCGCTACCGCCGTACAAATAGTCGCTGCCACTGCCACCTCCTAAATAATCATTACCGTTGTCTCCCCAGATTCTGTCATCTCCCGACTCTCCCAAAATATGATCATCGCCATCGCCACCACTCAAAATATCATTACCGCCATCTCCACGAATCGTATCGTTGCCTTCGCCGCCATTCAGAATGTCCACTGTATTCCAACCATTGAGCGTATCGTTTTTCTCTGTGCCGCTGCCTTTTACCGTTATGCCGGCCATATCGGCGGCTGTGATGGTTTTGTCGTCAAAGGCAAAATCAAAATAGCGGTAATTGCCGCCGTTAAAATAATGTTGCAGGGAAACTTGATCTTCACCACCGTAGGCTTTAACCACCAAATCATTTCCGCTGCGGGTGAATACCGCATCGGCAAAGTCGGCTCCGCTAAAGCGCAGAGTATCGGTGTGTTCGGGCTGATAGCCATAATCGCTTACCACGTCCTGCCCGTGGCCTTTGGCAAAGATATAGGTGTCGGCTTCGCCGTTGCCGCCATTCAAATAATCGTTACCGGCTCCGCCGATTAAGGTGTCGCTGCCGCTGCCGCCGTAAAGCTTGTCTTTGCCTTCGCCGCCGTCCAACGTATCATCACCCACGCCGCCGTTCAGTTCGTCATCGCCATCGCCACCACTCAAAATATCATTACCGCCATCTCCACGAATCGTATCGCTGCCTTCTCCTCCATTCAGAATATCCACTGTATTCCAACCATAGAGCGTATCGTTTTTCTCTGTGCCGCTGCCTTTTACCGTTATGCCGGCCATATCGGCGGCTGTGATGGTTTTGTCGTCAAAGGCAAAATCAAAATAACGGTATCCGTTGCCGTCAAAATAACCCCGCACCGCCACCTGATCGTTGCCGCCGTAGGCCTTAACCACCAAATCATTTCCGCTGCGGGTGAATACCGCATCGGCAAAGTCGGCTCCGCTAAAGCGCAGGGTATCGGTGTGTTCGGCCTGATAGCCATAATCGCTTACCACATCCTGCCCGTGGCCTTTGGTAAAGATATAAGTGTCGGCCTCGTAGTTGCCTCCATGCAATTCGTCATCGCCTTCCCCGCCATCGAGTACATCGCTGCCGCTTCGACCATAGATCCTGTCGTTGCCGCTGCCGCCGGCTAAAAAGCTTGCCCGGTCGTTGCCGTAAAGCGTGTCATCGCCGTCTGAGCCGAGCTTGTGTCCGATTTTCTCCACCGCTTCTGCGCCCAAAGCCTGCGCATACCGGCCCAGCAGGTTATTTTCGGCCGCGCTTTGCGCATATTGGAGCATTTGCGCCGAAAGCGCTTCGGCGGCGTTGCCCTTGCTGCCGGTGCCGGCCATCAACTCCCCCAAATCCACAAATGCTTTTTCGGGGTTTTCGGCATAAACCTGATTGAATTTTTCGATCACTTTGCCATAGTCTAAAACAAATTCGTTATTTTCTATTTTCAAACCGATTTCGTTTAAATAAGGCTGCAGGCGGGTTTGAAACAGCAATGCCTGATAAATGTTTTTGCTCAAAGCCGCATACGCCTTGTCGGCCGCTGCAAAAAACTGCCCGGCATCTTCGCTGCTGCTGATAAACACCGTGCCCGAATATTCGCCCGAAAAAGCATCAAGCGCCGCCACCTTGCCGGCATAGGCCTTTAACTTGGCCGACTCTTCCGGGGAAGGCAGATAAAGATTATTGCGCATTTCCCGCTCTTCACCTGGCGTAACCGCGCGGCCTTCATTGGCTGTTTTAACCCAGGCGCTGGAAAACACCGCGCCCGAATGATAACGCGGGTCGGTTTTCGCCCACTCGCCCACCAAAGCATCCATCAAAGCCAGCTGCTCCGCCTTGGTTTCGGCCTTGCTGTAGGCGGCCAACACTTCGGCCAGCTTGGGCGACAGCGCCGCCGCCTCGCGCAGATCGCGCAATCTGCCCATGCCTTGCAGGTTTGCCGCCTGCATCTGCGCTTCGGTGAGTTTCACCGGGTCGGCATAGCGGCTGTGCAGATGGTCTGCCGCCAAGAGCAGATCGCCCATTTCGCGCTTTCGGCCGTCTGAAAGGGTGTAGGAGCCTTTTTGGGCAATGGTGTTGCCGTTGTCCAAACGGATATCGGTGTTTTGATAGGCCAAATCCAATGATTGGATACCCAGCGATTCCAGAGTGAACAGCTCGCCTTCTTGCGAAACGCCGTCTTGGTTCAAATCGCGCCATATTTTCAAATCGGCAAATTTTTCGTCTTTGTTATCAATCAGGCCGTCTGAATTGGTATCGAACTCGGCCAAAGCCGCATAGCCGTGCGCGGCATTGCTGCCGTCTTTCAATACGGTGCTGTCGCCGAAAAGTTCGCCGCCGTTGTTAATCAGGCCGTCTGAATTGCGGTCGATTACCAGCAAACCGTCGTCGGCAGCCGCCCAGCCCGTTGATGTGCGGATGCCGTCTTTATCGTGGTCGAACAACGCGCCCGCATAACCTTGCGTGCCGACGGTTTCGATGCCGTCGCCGTCGAGATCGAGTACCAGCGGGTCGACAATGTGGTATTTGCCGTCGCGGTTGAAATTCCTATAATCCTCAAATGCCCTGTAGCCAGCTTCCAACCCGGCAGCAATGCCAAATGCTGCTAAAGCCCCAAGTTTTGTTGCCGGATTAATTGACACAGCAACAGCACCCGCAATTGTTGCAATATTACCTGCAACTGCAATCGCATCAGACAAAGAAATTTTTCCCGTCTTATCAAAATCATTAATCATTTTTCCAAGAGTCATGGTTGCTGCACCAGCATTTGTGGCAATTGCTAAGCCTGCACTTGCAGGACTTAAAGCAGCGGCTCCTAAAGCTGCCATTGTTTGTGAAAGACCCGATGCAACCCCTACAGAGCTTGTTGCATTCAAAGTACCTTCCATTCCAGATACTGCACCATTTACGGCACTTAATACATCAGAACGAGCCATATTTTATTTCCTTAAACTTAAATTAGAGTTACTGCATTGTTCAAAAATATATTGGTAAATCTTGTTTTTTTCATGGTTTTCTTTTTTGCTGTAATTCAAGATATCATTTCTAAAAACTCCTCTGCTAAATGTAATATTTAATTCTTGAATAATAAACGGAAGGACTATTTTGTTATAAACATGGTTTTTAAAGCACTGTTCAGAACTTCTATTCGCGAATTTTTCAGATGGCATTATCCAATCAAATATTATATCTTTCGAACATATATTAATTATTTCATTATTTATAATTTCTTTATGATTTTTTTCAAAAAAACATTGACACATTTCATCTGTTTTGGTTTTAAAAACAGATTCGGATGTATAAAGAGGAACTGATTTTCTTAAAGCAACTTTGAATGATGAACATACTAGTTTCTCGGGATGTTTTTTATGATTTTCATTTATTAAAATAAAAATCATAAAAATAAAAATAATAGGTAAAGATAGAAGTAAGAATAATATTTTCTTCAAAGTAGTATTTCCTTTAATAGCAAACCTAGCCTGTACAAATTATAGTAATTTAGTGGTTTTCGTATAGCGCATTTATACACTCGCTTAAGATATTGAATTTGTTCATTACGCTGCTTCGCGCAAATCGCGCAATCTGCCGATGCCTTGTAAATTAGCGGCCTGCATTTGTTCTTCGGTAAGCGCTACCGAATCGGTATAACGGCTGTGCAAAGTATCGTTGGCCAGCAGCAAATCGCCCATTTCTCGCTTGCTGCCGTCTGAAAGCGTGTAGCTGCCTTTTTGGGCGATGGTATTGCCGTTGCCCAAACGGGTGTTGACATCTTTATAGGCGGCATCCAATGATTGGATACCCAATTCTGCCAAACTGGAAAGCTCGCCTTCTTGCGAAATGCCGTCCTGATTCAGATCGCGCCACACTTTCAAAGCGGCAAATTTCTCGTCTTTGTTATCGATCAGGCCGTCTGAATTGCTGTCGAGCCCGGCCAATGCGGCATAGCCGTGGGCGGCATGTTCTCCGTTTTTCAATACCGAGCTGTCGCCGAAAAGTTCGCCGCCGTTGTTGATGATGCCGTCTCCGTTGCGGTCGATCACCAGCAGGCCGTCGTCGGCCGATACCCAGCCGGTCGAAGTGCGGATGCCGTCTTTATCGTGGTCGAACAATGCCCCCGCATAACCCTGCGTGCCCACGGTTTCAATGCCGTCTCCGTCCAAATCCAGCACCAGCGGATCGTAAACGTGGTATTTGCCGTCTCGGTTGGCTGAATCTTGCCACTTTTTCCAATCATTGGGATCACACCAAGTTTTTTCTCTATTTGTTTCACTCTTAGGGATAGAAGGTATATTACTTGGATCAGCATTAATATCAGGAATAAGATCTCTGAGTTTTACTTCACCGTTTTTTGCTTCATAAATAGCATAACCAGCCCCTGCAATAGTTAATGCAACAGCTACAGCCCCACCTATAGGGCCGAAAAAAGCAGCCGCAGATGCAGCAATAGCCAAACCGTCTCCAACTGTTAAGCTTTTTCCTTCAGCAACTTTTACTGCGACAGGAATAACCCCCACACCAGCACTAACTTTGCCTAGTGCACCTGCTACTTGTGCTGCTTTGGGATAATTAGCAGCATTTCCCAGCCCCGCAGCATTCATAGTAGAAGAAATATGCCCTGCCCCTGCTGATATAGCTGTACTGGCGGCATTCACAGCCTGATCTCTACTATTATTAGCATTTCTATGATTTACACCACCCTGAGCCAGAGTAGCTGTAGTCCCTGCCTTATTCCAAATGTATCCTGCTGCCATAAAATATCTCCTAAAAATTTACGCTTTATGTCTTAATCAACTTTTATATTTTTTATTTACCCAAAAAATCAAAGTTATAAAAATTAACATCAAAGAAAGAAATAAAGCAAATCTAACGCTAAAATCAAAATATTTTCTAAATAAGATAATCTTCTCAATTAGTTGAGTATTTGTATTTAAACCAATATACATTTTCTCAGAATAGAACTTTCCTTGTAAAATAATCCCTCCTATATACTGATGTTCTTTTTTTGAGAATTTTTCAATCTCTAAAAAAAATACATTACTACCTACAAAATTTATTCCTTCATAATCTTCATAACATAATTGAGCTTTATCATCTGTTAAATATGAACAAATCGAATAATATTGAATATCTCCTATTTTAAAATCAACTGACGGAGAAATACGCGAGCTGCTCTTACTTCTCACAAAATGAATACCTTCAGGTAATTTTATTTTTCTGCCATCATCTATATATTGAATATTTTTAGGCATAACCATTAATATAATGATGGAAATTAAAAATACTGTTACCGCATAAATAAACAGGCTGATTAATCTTTTTTCAATATTTGTTTTCAAATTAATCATTAAATTAATCTTTTCAATAAATAAACTCAGCATTTTATAATTTGACAAATGTTCAACATTGGTTCTTATCAAGAAGAATATAACGTTACTGTTATCAATTCTGTTAAATAAATCTGCTGCTCGGGCAACCCATTTATTTACCCTGTAAGAAAAGTACTAAACGCAGAACCAGCAGGCCCTGCTACTCTCTTACCGATTTGACTCGCTGCAAACTGAGCTAGACTTGACCATTTTTCATAACTATTTATTTGGCTTTTATCACAATATGCCATTTTTCTTTCCTAAATTAATTAATTATTAAAAAAGATAAAAATAAGATAACTATTCCTATCAATAAAACTAGCCCCCCCTTTAATCACCAAGGAATCTAAATATGAAAAATTAGCATCAAGATAATATTTATTATCTTTTTCTATTTTATTTTTTTTAAATTTTTTACCTAAAATCCAATATCTCCTACCTAAATACTTTGGAGCAATCAAGCTTCCACTGAAAAATAATATGAAAAAGCCTAATATAACCATAAAAATACCAACATCTCTCATAACACCATTTCTCCAATTAAATCAAGCTGCCTCCAAGAGCAAGTCGTGCCATACTTTCAAAGCAGCAAATTTCTCGTCTTTGTTATCGATCAGGCCGTCTGAATTGCTGTCGAACCCGGCCAATGCGGCATAGCCGTGGGCGGCATGTTCTCCGTTTTTCAATACCGAGCTGTCGCCGAACAGCTCGCCGCCGTTGTTGATGATGCCGTCTCCGTTGCGGTCTATCACCAGCAGGCCGTCGTCGGCCGATACCCAGCCGGTCGACGTGCGGATGCCGTCTTTATCGTGGTCGAACAATGCCCCCGCATAACCCTGCGTGCCTACGGTTTCAATGCCGTCTCCGTCCAAATCCAGCACCAGCGGGTCGTAAACGTGGTATTTGCCGTCGCGGTTTTGATTTCTGTAGTCTTCGTATTCTTTAGGGCATGTCCAGTGGTAGTCGCCACTCGCTTTTCTATATTGATCTACCAGCCATTCCCCAACTTCTCTGCCCAACCAAGCACCGCCGTAGGCACCAAGACCTGATGTAACTATAGCTCCAGGGCCTCCCACGATTCCACCCGCTGCGCCACCCAAAAGAGAGAAAGTTGCCGAAGTAAACTCAATAAATGCCTGCTGTTTATTTCCTTGTACATACTTTTGTGTAACCTGCCCCGCAGCAATCAATAAACCGACATGCCCGAATAAATTAGCAGCCGGATTAATCTTTGATTTTGCGATATTGGCAGCACCAAATTTTTCTAAAAATTTCTTGAAACCAGTATCGCCACTTGTCAATGAAGCACCAAATGCATCACTGATTGAGTTTCGATCATCATACGTATTACAAGCATTTGCCACTTTAAATTTCCTTTCTACTGAAAATAGATATGAGAGTTAAAATTGATACGAATATCCAGCCAAGAACCATAAAAGAGGTAATTGAAAACAAGGTAAGATTGAATATAAATAAAAATATTTTATAGTTAATAATTAGAGAAATGAGCCTCTCATGTTTTGGAAGATCAATAGATTCAACATTAAATACAAAGCAAAAAACAAGAAAAAGTATTCCCGAATAAAATAAAATTTGGAAGATTTTAAATTCAACACTACGGTTATTAACTACTTTTTCCTTAGCTAAATAAGGATTTATAGCCCAAACACCCAAATTAAAAAGTATTTTATTTTTTTTGTAAAACAAATTAAAAAATCTTCTATCAGCTCCTTTTAAATACAAGTAGAGAAGTATTTTATTTGTAAATAAATTAACAACAAATGTAATTAACGCCAATAAGATTGTAATACTGGCAGAATTATTTGTTTCTCTAATATGAGCTCCTTGCTGCAAGCCCTCCAAAAAATCTAAATTAAGTTTAAAATCGTATATATTGTCAATAAATATAATATAAATGCTAAAAATAGCACTAATAACAAACAAAGCTAAATTCAAATTTAAAAGTAAAAATATTTTTCTCATCATAAAACTTTATAGCAGTTTATAGTAAATATCAACAATTTAAAATGTTTCTTCACATTTCTTAAAAAACATATAGGGCATAAAATACAGCAGATAAAACTAGGATTTTTCATAGTTACAGTTATTAGCCATAATATTTATTCCTCAAATGAGATTTGATAACAAAAAGAGTATGCGATTAAAAAAATAACCAGCAGTGAAGAAACAGACAAAAAACCTATACTAAAAAAATAAAAACATTCAAAAAATAAAGGAATATTTTAAATATAGAAACCATACTTACAAGAATAGCTGGAGCAGGCGAGCCTATAAATTTCCAACCTAATAAAAAATAAAATAAAATAACATAACAATATATAAAAAATATGACTATAAAGAATTTATTTAATTTATTCTCTTTTTTTATTTTATGCAAGATTCTAAAAGGATTTAATGCACCATACCCTAAAAAATAAATTAAATGATATTTCTTATTTAACTTATTTAAATATTCATTATTTTTTGCCTGATAATAAAATTTTTATTAGAAAATACAATGCAGGAATATTTATTAAAAATATAAAAAATCCTACCAAGATAGTTACAGATAATGAATTAAAGGCTTGAGTGGGGAATAGTGATTTTTCTTGTAAATAAGAAACACCGGGAAATGTAATTAAATTGAGCTTGGTATCGACTAAAAAGATTAAACCTACTTGAAGAACGAGATAAATCCATAAAAAAATAGAATTTAACTTTAAAATAAAGTCAAGATATTTGGTGTTCATTTATTAGGACGTTTGCTATATTAGAAAATGTTTTTTGTTCTAAAGACAGAGTTTATTTGATGCTGCCCAAAAGCCAAACAGAAATAGATAGACGGAATATTAAAATGCCAAATGGTTGCGCATTTCAGGCCGCCAACAGCAGGTCGCCCATTTCGCGCTTTCGGCCGTCTGAAAGGGTGTAAGAGCCTTTTTGGGCAATGGTGTTGCCGTTGTCCAAACGGATATCGGTATTTTGATAGGCCAAATCCAGCGACTGAATGCCCAACTCTGCCAAACCGAAAAGCTCGCCTTCTTGCGAAATGCCGTCCTGATTCAGATCGCGCCACACTTTCAAAGCAGCAAATTTCTCGTCTTTGTTATCGATCAGGCCGTCTGAATTGCTGTCGAACCCGGCCAATGCGGCATAGCCGTGGGCGGCATGTTCTCCGTTTTGCAATACCGAGCTGTCGCCGAACAGCTCGCCGCCGTTGTTGATGATGCCGTCTCCGTTGCGGTCTATCACCAGCAGGCCGTCGTCGGCCGATACCCAGCCGGTCGACGTGCGGATGCCGTCTGAAACCCCTGCAAACCGCCCCGCCTCAATTTTTATAAAACATGGCATAATCTTTTGAACAACAACACAAAGCCTGCAAAGGACACCACCATGGAACGTTTCGATTTCAACTATGCCCCTTTCAACTATCTGAGCAATCCCGAGCGGGTGATGCTGCAAAAAGCCGTGGATATTGCTTTTTTCGCCAACGGCGAAACCATTATCCGCCCTGATGAGCCTATAGGGTTTCTTTATGTGGTGATAAAGGGGCTGGTAAAAGAAACCGGCGCCGACGGCGAGGTGGTGTCGCTCTACCACCCGCGCGACACGTTTGAGGCGCGCGGGCTGATTGAGGGGGTGAGCCACCATCAGTTTTCGGTGGAAGAGGAAACGTTGGTTTATACCGTTCCTAAAGAGGTGGTGCTGAAGATTATTGAAAGCAACCCGCGCTTCGGCGCGTATTGTTATGCCAGCGTGGCCGACAAGTTTGCCAGCCTTTCCAACAGCAAAAACGAGAGTGAGTTTGAAAGCCTGTTTACCGCCAAAGTGCGCGATGCCTACCGGGGCAGCCTCACCTGGCTCGAAGGCGGCGATTCGGTTTTGCGCGCGGCAGAGATATTGAAGGAAAATAAAACCAAATCGGCACTGGTGCGCCATGAAGGCAAAATCGGGGTGTTTACTGAATCGGCTTTCCGCGACATTGTGATTGCGGGCGCGCCTTCAAGCGATGCCATACACAACTGGGCGGTGTTCAACCTGATTGCCATCGATATAGACGATTTCGTGTTTAACGCGCTGCTGCGCATGACCACGTTTAAAATCCAGCGCGTAGTGGTAACGGAAAACGGCCAACCCATCGGCACGCTCGAGCAGATAGATGTGTTGGCCTATTTTTCGAACCACAGCCATTTGGCCGCCCAACGTTTGGAGCGCGCCAAAACCATAGACGAATTGGTGGATATTGCCGGCCAGATGACCGACTCTGTCCGCCTGCTGCGCAGCAACGGCGTGCGCGCGCCGCAGCTGGCACAGCTGATGCAGGTGCTCAACAGCAGCCTGTTTGAAAAAGCCTGGCGCATTCTCGCTCCGGCTGATTTATACGACAATTCATGCCTGATTGTGATGGGCTCGGAAGGGCGCGGCGAGCAGATTCTGAAAACCGATCAAGACAATGCGCTGATTCTGCGTGAAAGTGTCAATCCCGAAGAAGCCGCCGAAGCGGCGGAGCAGTTTTCGGCCGCGCTGGCGCGCTTGGGCTACCCGCACTGCCCCGGCAAAATTATGGTAAACAACCCCGCATGGCGCAAAACGCTGCCCGAATTCAAAAAAACGGTGGGCGGCTGGTGCCGCTCGCCCGATGGCGAAGCGATGATGAATCTGGCGATTTTTACCGATGCCAAAGCAGTGGCAGGCGATGCCGCCATGCTGACCGAAGTGAAAGAACACCTGCAAAAACGCATGACCAACGATGCAGGGATGCTGATGGCGTTTGCCCGCGCCGTGGATCAGTTTGACAGCCAGAGCAGGGGCTTTTTCTCGCAACTGCTCAACCGTGGCGGCAGCGAAAAAATGGACATCAAAAAAATGGGGCAGTTTCCCGTGGTGCACGGCATCCGTGCCTTGAGCTTGGAAGCGCGCATCGAAGAAACCAACACATTCGAGCGCATCCGCCATCTGGTGCGGCTCAACGTTATCGATGAAGCGCTCGGGCAGGATGTGGCCGAAGCCTTGGGCTATATCATGGACTTGCGCTTCAGCGCCAACCTGCATATTCTCGAAAGCGGCACGGGCACGCCCAACCAGGTGGATTTCGCCAATCTTTCCACGCTGGAGCGCGACCTGCTCAAAGATGCCCTGCAAGTGGTGAAACGCTTTAAAAACGTGATCCGCCACCATTTCCACATCACTTCGTAAACGGGAGGCGGCTTATGTTTGAACGTTTTTTACGCAACCGCAACCGCAGAAAACTCACCGACCCGCATTATGGTTTTCTGTTTGAAGAACAGCCCGGCGAATGGGTGAGTTTCGACTGCGAAACCACCGGCCTCGATGTGAAAGAAGCCGAAATTTTATCGATAGGCGCGGTAAAAATACGCGGCAACCGCGTGCTGGCGGGCGAGTCGTTTTATGTGCTGGTGAAACCCGAAAACCCGATGAAGGCCGCCAATATCACCGTGCACGGCCTGCGCCCCACCGATCTTTCAGACGGCATTCCCGTGGAAGAAGCCGTTAAGCAGCTGCTCGAATTTATCGGCGGGCGGGAGTTGGTAGGCTATTATCTCGAATACGATGTGGCGATGATCAACAAATTTCTGAAACCCATGCTCGGTATCAAGCTGCCCAACAGGCAAACCGATGTATCCTCGCTGTTCTACCAATGGCAAAGCAGGCAAAACGTCCACGACAGCTATGTGGATCTGCGCATGGACAATATGTTTAAAAAACTCAGGCTGCCCGACCTGCCCCGCCACAACGCGCTGAACGATTCGATTAATGTGGCGCTGATGTATCTGCTGCTGAAACAGCGGTTGAAATAGAAAAACCAACGCTTTTTTAAGGCTTAACAAACCAAACCTCAACAAGCGTTGTGCAAGGTTTGAGGCCGTCTGAAAAAACATTTGCTTTTCAGACGGCCTCAAACCGTAACAGATTCAGATTAAGCCCGCTCAGCCGCCATGCCCGTCTCTTGCACGCGCCTGCCCAGAATCACAATATCGGCAAGAAAAGTTTCCATATCGCACACCTGCGGCAGCCGCTCCCACCCGCGAAAACCCAGCGAAGCAAACAGGCGGATACTGGGGGGTGTTGTGGGCGAAAATCACAGCGATGATATGGAGGCCGTCTGAAAGGCAGATATTTTTCAGACGGCCTCAGCCGTAACCGGACATTCGGGTGAAACCCACCCGGCCTACCCTTGCACGCGCCTGCCCAGAATCACAATATCGGCAAGAAAAGTTTCCATATCGCACACCTGCGGCAGCCGCCCCCACTCGCGAAAGCCCAGCGAAGCAAACAGGCGGATGCTGGGGGTGTTGTGGGCAAAAATCACGGCGATGATGTTGCGGATGCCTAAAGCAGGCGCCTGCGCACACATATATTCGGCAAGCCGCCTGCCCAAACCGCCGCCGCGCGCATCTTGATGCACATAAATGCTGATTTCGGCACTGATGCGGTAGGCATGGCGGGGGTAGTAGTCGCTGAAGCTGCCCCATGCCAGCACCTGCCCCGCAAGATTTTTCACCACATACAGCGGCCGGTTGCCGCCGTGTGCGTCAAACCACGCCCGGCGGCTTTCGATGCCCGCCGGCTGCAAATCGGCGGTGGCGCGGCGGCCGGGAATGGTGCTGTTGTAAATGGCAACGATTTCGGGCAGATCAGCCTGCACGGCAGGCTGTATGGTGTGCGGTTGCTGCATAAGCGTTCCAAAGTGTAGGTATGGTGCTTTCAGACGGCCGGCAGCCTTACAGAGTTCAAAAACACCGTTTGGAATTATATGCCGTTTTCCACAACTTCCGCCTCTTCCTCTTCACCACCCCTGTCCAACACTGCTATTGCGGCGCGCAGCCATTGCCAGGCAAGGGTTTGCTGGTCGGAAAAAGCATTCCACAAAGTGTCTTCGCCCATCACGCTGTATTCGCCCTGCGTGCGCAGGTCGATATCCAGCCCGTTTTCGATGGCTTGGTGGTAGCGGGCGAATCCGCCCTCAAAATAAAACTGTTCCAACTGCCGCATAATGGCTGCGCTGCGCTGCCAGTCGCGGCGGCCGGCTTCAAGCTTGGGCTGCAGCTCGATCCATTCGCGGTAAAGCTGCTGGATTTCGTTAATGTGCGCCTGTGCGGCGGCAGGGTCGGTCAAAGTATCCATATTGTTTCCGTATCAGGGTTTCCATGCGCCGGCAGGCTTTGCACACGCTTGTGTTCCGGCCTGTTTTTCCGGCATTTTTCCAATCTGCACCGGTATGTTTTGCTTTCCTGCGCGGCGGCCGCTGCCGCCCCGTAACCGGCATTTGTCCGCACAGGCAGCTCTGCCACGGGGCAGGAAATCAAAACAATGGCTCCGGTCCGGCCGAAGCAATATCCATCTGCCGGCGTGCAAATATAAACCAGAAAAATCAAGGGCGCAAACCCCGCCCCGACAAAGACATGCTCATAGTGGAACAATACAGAACGATACCGCACCACTCCGCCTCAGCCCAAAGCAGGCGGTTCTGCATAACCGATACTGCCGCCCTTTCCCTGCTGCGTGATATTGAACAGGCTGCCTAATCCCGCTACACTCCACCGCATCGTGCAGGCCGTCTGAAAAGTTTGAAACCTCTGCCGGCAAACCACCGCCATAGCAAATCCGCTTTATTTGCGATACCGGGCAGCAGGCCGCAGAGGATACAGACAGTATGAAACCGATTCCGTTGCCGCGTGGGCGGCTGACAAAACCGTTCTCGTTGAGCCGGGGCGCTGCAACGCCTCAACCTAAATACAGCGGATTCACTGTCTGCCTCAGGCTTTTTCAGACGGCCTGATACACCCGGCCGCTGCAATCATTGCGCTTGCAGCTTGAGCACGTCAGCGTCATTGCGCCGCTGCGAAACCGAAACAGAAAGCTTCCGTTATGAATACCGCCCCCGTTGCCCTGCGCCGCAAAAGCGCGCGCAAACCGCACCCCACCGCCCGATATTGGCGCAAATGCCAGGTTGAAGAATTGTTTGAAATGCCGTTTCTCGACCTCGTTTACAAAGCCGCCGAAATCCACCGCGCCCACTTCAACCCCCGCGAAATCCAGCTCTCCACCCTGCTCTCCATCAAAACCGGCGGCTGCCCCGAAGACTGCGGATACTGCCCGCAATCGGCGCACCACAACACCGGTCTCGAAAAATCGCAGATGATGGATGTGGAAGCAATCCTCAAAATCGCCCGCACCGCCAAAGCGCGCGGTGCCGGCCGCTTCTGCATGGGCGCAGCCTGGCGCGGGCCCAAGCCGGAAGACGTGAAAACCGTTGCCGAAATCATCAAAGCCGTAAAAAGCCTGGGGCTGGAAACCTGCGGCACGTTCGGCATGCTCGAAGACGGCATGGCCGAAGATTTGAAAAACGCCGGGCTGGATTATTACAACCACAACCTCGACACCGACCCCGAACGCTACAACGACATCATCCGCACCCGCGCCCACGAAGACCGCATGGATACGCTGGGCAAAGCGCGCGGCGCGGGCTTGAAAGTGTGCTGCGGCGGCATCGTGGGCATGAACGAAACCCGCCCCCAACGCGCCGGCCTGATTGCCAGCCTTGCCAACCTCGACCCGCAGCCCGAGAGCGTGCCCATCAACCAATTGGTGAAAGTGGAAGGTACGCCGCTGGCCGATGCCGAAGATTTGGATTGGACGGAATTTGTGCGCACCATCGCCGTGGCGCGCATCACCATGCCGCAAAGCTACGTGCGCCTTTCCGCCGGGCGCACCGCCATGCCCGAAGCCATGCAGGCCATGTGTTTTCTCGCCGGCACCAATTCGATTTTCTACGGCGACAAACTATTAACCACCGACAACCCCGAAACCGACAGCGACCGCCTGCTGATGGAAAAACTGGATTTGCACCCGCTGCAATATCAGGCTGCCGGGTGATGCCCGTCAAACGCCGTGCAGAAACAGCACCGGCGCCCGGTGCTGCGGCTTCTCCAAACCTGTGCCGCTCTCCGGTTTGCCGGCGCAGTGCAGGCGTTTTGGTACAGGTATTTTTCAGATATGGATACAGATGGCGAAAAAAGGCGAAAAAGGCCGTCTGAAAAACCTTTCAGACGGCCTGCTGCCTACCACCATTTGACTGCATTAATAAAATATCCTGCCGTTGCCAACCCGCCGATAAACGCAACCGCCCAAAACCGCCTGCGCGGCAGATTCCATACCGCCACGACAACCTGATTCAGTTTGTCGGATATTCATAAAAGCACCTCCTTGCGCCAATTATTTGAAAATACATTTGAAGTTTTCCTATCAAACACTCCACATCACCATAAGCGGATTAAAGCATTTTCCGAGGGCTCAAACGCGCTGAAATGCTTCACTGCATATTGTGTGTTTTCCATTTGAAGGCAAACCATAAAAAGGCCGTCTGAAACTTTTTCAGACGGCCCTTCTCCACACCCAAAACCCGCAGCACCCTACGCCGCAGGCGGCAGCATTTTCAGATAATTCAAAGCGATAAACTGCTTGTCGGCATCCACTTCGGCCACCGAAAGCAGCAGCTGCGATTTGGGCAGCGCGTCAAACGGAATGCCCGTGGCGCGCACGGTGAGCGGCAGGCCTTCGATGCGCACCAAATCTTCTTTCAACAGCGTGGCCTTCAATTCTTTCAACGCCTGCTGCCTGATATAGACCAGGCTCCAGTAGCCCTCCATTTTGCGCTGGAAATCGGCATAGGCGGTGTAGGCCGCATCGAAATCGCGCAGGGCGGCAAACAAGGCGGTGTCGTTGCTGCCAAACAACGGCTCGGCTTCACTGTTTATCAGGCTGAGCAGCTGCTTTTGGTTGATATAGTCGGCGGCACGGCGCAGCGGCGAAGTGAACCAGCCGTAGTGCTGCACGCCCATGCCGCTGTGCGGTTCGGATTGGGTGCTCATGCGCACTTTGCTGTTGCCCGGCTGCACGCGGAAAATGCCGGGCAGGCTGTTTTCATCGAGCATCTGCGCCCATGTGCTGTTGGCCAGTATCATCATTTCGCTCACCAGCGTATCGATGGGCGAGCCGCGCTCGCGGCGGGAAACGGCCACGCTGCCGTCTTCGCCCGGCTCGATGCTGTAATCGTATTGCGGGGCGCGGCAGGGCTCATATTTGCCGCGCGCCTGCTGCCGCGCCACGGCGAAGCGGTGCAGCCAGATTAAATCCTGATGGTGGTTAAACACAGCCTGCCCTTCGGCATCGAGACCGGTTTCGGCGTTGAAATGCGGTTCGATGGCTTGGATACGCAGGTTTTCGGCGATATAGACGGCTTCGATTTTGTGCACGGGCGCGCTGATGTTGAAATCGGCATCAACATCGAAATAAATGCTCACGGCGGGGCGGCAGCCGCCAGCATCGAGGCTGAAGGCGGCAATCCAGTTCTCAGGCAGCATGGTGATTTTGCCGCCGGGAAAATACACCGTGCTCAACCGCTCCATAATGGTTTTTTCGATGGCGCTGCCCGCTCCGACCGCCAGCGCGGGCGCGGCGATGTGGATGCCCACACGTTTGATGCCGTTGCCCAAATCGGTAACGCTCAAGGCATCGTCCACTTCGGTGGTGTCTTCGTCATCGATGGAAAACGCCTGCACGGCAGCCTGCGGCAGCGCGGGCAGCTCGGGCACGGGGATATCGGCAAACGCCGTGCCTTTGGGAAAATGCTTGACTTCAAAGCCGTCACGCAGATATTGCGGAATCGAAGCCACACCGCCGGTTTGCAAGGCCAACTCCAGCGGGGTGAGTTTGAGCGCGGCGGCGGCTTTGGCAAAGGCTTTGTAGATGGGGGTCTGTTTGTCGGGCGCATGCAGGATGGTTTTCAGCCCGGCGGCAATTTCAGGCGGCATGCTGCCCTGCTTGAGTGCTTCCGACCAGGCTTCGATTTGCGCATCCTGCTGTTTTTTGCGCTCCAATGCCGCCAACGCCTGTTTGAGCGTTGCTTCGGGGGCGGCCTTGAATATGCCTTTGGCTTTTTTATAGAAATACACCGGCGCGGCATAAAGTGCCATCAGCGTGCCCGCCAGCTCGGTTTTGGTGGGTGTCCGGCCGAAATATTCTTCGGCGATGGCCGCAGCGCTGAATTCTTCTTCACCGCACACCTCCCACAGCAGGCCGGTGTCGATTTCGGCCGCTTCGGCTTGCGCCTGATTCAGAAAATCGTCCGGCGGGGTGTCGAATTCGACAAACACATTGGCCGCTTTCACTTTGGTGCGTTTGCCGTGCCGGGTGTCGGCCTGATAGGCGGCATCGCTTTTCTGCACCACGGCGGCCACTTTGAACTGGCCGGATTCTTCGTAAAAAATGTTCATATCAAAGCTCAAAGCGCATTCGGAAAAGCGCGTGATTCTAACAGGATTCACTCAGGCCGTCTGAAAGGTTTGCGCCGTTTCGGCAGCAACCCGCCGTCTTTCAGACGGCCTGCGGTCAAACTACTTGCTTAATACCCGTTGTGTCATACCCGGGCTTGACCCGGGTATGCCCCAATTTGCTGAAACTCAAGAGCCTCGGGACAAGCCCGGGTATGGCGGCGGTTGGGTATTTCATACGGCCGGTGCGGATTACGCAGCACCCCGGGGCGTTTGCAACAGATCAGCTTACTGCCCCTGCTCCCGCCGCGCACGGGTATCAAATTCTGCCAGCGTGATGTCCAGCGTATCCAAGCACGGCGACATTATCTCGGCAACGGCACCATCGACTCCGTTGCGGCTGCGGCCGGCAGGACGGTAAACAAACAGCCTGAACAAATCGTTCAACACGATGGCTTCGGCGTTGGTTTTCAGCACCCAACCCTGTTTGCCCGAATAAACATAGCCGTGGCGGGCAAGCTTTTCGAGCAGCCGCCCCAATTCATCGTAGCCCATATGGATGTGCCGTCTGAAATCCTGCACCTTGAGTGTGCTGCCGGTTTGTTGGGCTTCGTTGAGCAGCAGCAGGATTGCCAACACATCGTCAAACCGCCCGCGCCCATCGACACGCCGCCGGAACGCCTCGCCCTGCCAGTAGGAAAGCGAAGCGGTGAGCACCGCGCCCGACAACACCAGCATCCACAACAGATTCAGCCACAGCAGAAAAAACGGCACCGCCGCAAACGCGCCGTAAATCAGCGTATAGCCCTTAAAGGTGCCGATATACCAGGCAAAGCCGTAGCGGGCGGCTTCCAGCAAAACCGCCGTAACCGCCGCACCCAGCAGCGCATGGCGCGCAGGCACGAAACGGTTGGGCACCAGCCGATAGAGCAGCCACAGCAGCAGTGTGCCGAACGCTATCGATGCAACCATGCGCACCGCCGCCGCCAGCAGGGGATAATGTTCGCCAAACGGGCTGTAGGCAAGCAGCGACGACCACAGCGACAGCCCTACACCCAACGCCAGCGGGCCGAAGGTGAGCAGCGCCCAATACACCAGAAACTGCATCATCAGCGGCCGCTGCGTGCCCACACGCCAAATGCGGTTAAACGTTTGGTCGATGGTTTGGATCAGCATCAGCGAAGTAACGCCCAGCATCATGATGCCGACAGCCGTGAGCCCGCCGGCTTTTTCTTTAAACGCATCGATATATTCAAACAAAGTATCCGCGCCTTGCGGCACGATGGTTTGATTGACGAAATGCACAAAAGAAGCAGAAAGCTCGTCAAACACCGGAAACGCCGATACCACCGCCAGCATTACCGTCAGCACCGGCACCAGCGACAACAGCGTGGTAAACGTGAGGCTGGCCGACACCTGCGGCACGCGTATTTCCATAAAGCGGCGGCACACAAACCATGCAAACCCGCCCAAGCGCGAAGCGCGCACGGCTTGCCACCAAGATAAATCAGGCATATGCTTTCCCTTTCTTATTCTTCCATTTGGTCAAACATTTTCAGACGGCCGGCAGCCATTGAGCCGCATAACAGGCCGTCTGAAAACCGGCCCAATTGTAACGGAAAGCCGCAATGAACCCAAACCCTTTGAAAATACTTGTTTTATACTATTCCCAACACGGCGGCACGCAAAACCTCGCCCGCCAAATCGCGCGCGGCATCGAAAGCGTGGCCGGCTGCGAAGCCGTGTTGCGCACCGTGCCGAAAGTGTCGGCCGTGTGCGAAGCGGTGGAATCCGATATTCCCGCCGCAGGCGCGCCCTATTGCAGCACCGAAGACCTCAAAACCTGTGCCGCCCTCGCCCTGGGCAGCCCCACCCGCTTCGGCAATATGGCCGCCGCCATGAAATATTTTCTAGACGGCACCGTGGCGCAATGGCTGGGCGGCGAACTGATCGGCAAACCCGCCACCGTGTTCACCAGCGCCGGCAGCCTGCACGGCGGGCAGGAATCCACCCTGCTCACCATGATGCTGCCCCTGCTGCACCACGGCATGATTATCAGCGGCGTGCCCTTCAGCGAAGCCGCCCTCGGCCAAACCCGCAGCGGCGGCACGCCTTACGGCGCATCGCATATGGCCGGGGCGGAAGGCCGCCCCGAATTGAGCAGCCACGAGCAGCAAACCGCATTTGCACAAGGCAGACGCCTGGCCGAACTGGCCGTCAAACTGGCCGTCTGAACACCTTTCCCCTTATCATCACGCAACAGGAGACCCCCCATGACCGTATTACCGAGCAAACCCGCGCTGGAAACCGCCCTCAACCACCGCTCCATCCGCAAATTCACCGGCGAGCCGGTTGCGCCCGAAATGCTGCAAGCCGTGCTCGCCGCCGGGCAGGCCGCCTCCACATCGAGCTTTATGCAGCTCACCCACATCGTGCGCGTAACCGATATCGAAAAACGCAGGCAACTGCGCGCCGTGGGCGCCAACCAGCACTACATCGAAACCTGTGCCGAATTTCTGGTGTTCTGCCTCGATTTGGCCAAACATAAAAAAATCGCCCCCGATGCGCAGACCGACTGGACGGAAATGACACTGATGGGCGCAATCGATGCCGGCATCGCCGCACAAAACGTGCTGCTTTGCGCCGAATCGCTGGGTTTGGGCGGCGTGTTTATCGGCTGCCTGCGCGACGACATCAACGCCACCGACCGCATTTTGGCACTGCCCGAAAACGTGGTGCCGCTGTTCGGCATGTGTCTGGGCCACCCCGCCCAGGATCCGATAATGCGCCCGCGCCTGCCCGCTGCCTGCGCGGTGTCCGAAAACGGCTACACCCCGCTGGACGACACGCTTTACGCCCGATACGATGCCGAGGTGGCCGATTATTACCAACGCCGCAGCAATCTGGATTTGAACTTCACCAAGCAGGTGCAAAACACCCTCTGCCACGAAGTGCGCCCCGACATTCTGCCGTTTTTGCAGCGCAAAGGGCTGGCCAAACGCTGATCCGGCACCCTTTGCCAACCGTGTAGCGGCAAAGCCGCCGGCAACCAGCATAAAAGACAAGGCCGTCTGAAAGCTTTCAGACGGCCTTGTCGGCTGAATGTATAACGGCTTGAAGCCCGCTGCGCTTTATTGCCCGCTATCGGCGTTCGCGCTGCCATTGTTGCAGCAGCCGGCGCAGTTGGTCGGCGTGTTCGTGGCCGCTGTCGATGGCCTGCTGCAGCCAGGCGCAGGCGGCAGCGGTGCTTTGCGGTGCGCCCGTGCCGTGATAATACAGGCAGGCCAGATTATATTGCGCCACCGGGTCGCCCTGGTTGGCGGCCTGCTCGAACCAATAAGCGGCCTGGCCGGCATCAGCGTTCACACCCTGACCGTTGTAATACATCATGCCGAGATTGGTTTGCGCCTTGCGGTGGTGCAGCTCGGCGGCCTGCAGATAGAGTTTGCGCGCCAGAAAATAATCCTGCCCGCGCCCTAAGCCGTAGTGGCAGGCAAACGCGGCCTGATAATCCAAATCGGCTTTTTGAAACATCAACGCCGCCTGTTTGGTTTCTTCGTAGTCTTCTTGATGCGTGAGCGCGGTATCGGCAAGCAGTTTCTGGTGCGCCGCCATATCGCCCAATTCGGCGGCGCGCCGGTATTGGCGGCGGGCGATGTCGGCATCGGCTCCGACACCCAAACCGTAGCGGAAAATATCGCCGAGCAGGCGCAGGGCTTTGGGGTGGTTGCGGCGGGCGGCGGCCGAGGCGTGTTTGCGCGCTTTTTGGTGATCGCGCGCCACTAACCTGCCGGTCAGATAAGCCTCGGCCAGCACAGCCTGGGCATCGGTGTCTCCTTGTGCGGCGGCTTTTTCGAGCCAGCCTATCGATTCGCCGTTATCCTGATCAAACAGCACTTCGCCCAATGCGGCCTGTGCGGGGGCGAACCCCTGCCCGGCGGCGGGGGTGAAATGTTCGATGGCTTTTTGCAGGTTTTTTTCGACATACTGGCCGTAGCGGTATTGGTTGCCCAGCAGCCAATGGGCGGCGGTAACGCCTTGCGCGGCGGCCTGCATCAGCAGTTCGTGTGCTTTGGCCAAATCAGGCTCGGGCGCCTGCTGGTAATATTTGGCGAGATAAAACTGCGCATCGCCGCTGCCCTGCGCTGCCGCCAGTTCGGCCCAATACACGGCCTGCGGGTCTTTTTGGTCGGCATAATATTCGAGCAGGCGCATTTGGGCGTGCAGCACGCCGCTTTCGGCCAGCGCGGTGTATTCGCCGATCTGCTGCTCGAAACGCTCGCCGTCGGCAGCGCGCAGCTGCAGCAGGTTATAGCGGGCATAGGGGTGGCCGCTTTCTGCCGCTACCGTGAGCCAATGGCGGGCGGCTCTGTAGTCGGGGCGTGCGCCCGCACCGTTGAGCAGGCAGCCGGCCAGCTGGAACGCGGCTTCGATATGCCCGGCCTGCGCGGCCTTATGCAGCAGGGGCACGGCGGCGGCGCAGTTGTCGGGGTTGTTCAGCAACAGCTCGTGGCCTTGTTGAAACAGTGATTCGGGGGTGGCTTGGGTCATGTTGGTGTGTAGCAGATTGGGAATGGAAACATTGTATCGCAAAAGCGGCGGCAGTTCGGTGTCCCGGCGTATAGTGAAAATATGCCGCCGGCGGCTGGCGAAGGCTGCGGCCTTCAGACGGCACCCTACACGCTTGAAACCGTAACGGCATCCGCCCGCCCTGCTGTGCTGCTGTACTGTCTGCTGCCCGGTATTGAATAAGGCAGGTTCACTATAGCGGATTGGTTATATTAGCCCATTGTTAAAACGGCCCAGCGTGCCGCACGACAAAAGGCCGTCTGAACGTTCAGACGGCCTTTTGTCGGCCTAATGCACCGATTAGCAGCGAACCCTGACATTTCGATACCGGGCGGCAGCACCGCAAAGCGGGTTCGCTTAACGTTTCACGCCGCTCAAACACGCCCAGCCTTCATCGGTTTGGGCGGGCAATAAATCAAACCATTCGCTGTAAATGCCGCTCATTTCTTCAACCTGCCCGTCAAGAATGCCCGAAAGCACGATATGCCCGCCCTGCTTGGTACGCTCGGCCAAAAGGCTGCCGAGCAGGCGCAGGGGGTTGGCGAGAATGTTGGCCACCACCACGTCAAACCGTCCCTCCGGCAGGGCATCGGGAAGATAGAAGTGTGCAGGGACGCCGTTTTGGACGGCATTGTTGTTGCTGGAACGGATGGCCTGCCCATCGATGTCCACACCGGTGGCGCTGCCTGCGCCCAGCTTCAGGGAGGCAATGGCGAGAATGCCGGAGCCGCAGCCGTAATCCAACACAGATTCGCCGCCTTGCAGATGTCGGTCGAGCCATTGCAGGCACAGGCGGGTGGTGGGATGGCTGCCGGTGCCGAAAGCCAGCCCCGGGTCGAGCTGCAGATTGACGGCACCGCCGCCCGGAGCTTCGTGCCACGAGGGGGTTATCCACAAACGCTCCGAAATCTGAATCGGCTCAAACTGCGCCTGCGTAAGCCGCACCCAATCCTGCTCGGGCAGGTATTCGGTGTCGTAGCCGGGCACGGCAATGTTGCAGTCTCCTGCCGCCGCAGCCACAACCGATGCGGCATCGGTGTTATCGTCAAATAAAACGATAACTTTGCTCTGCTGCCAAACCTGCCCGGCAGGCATGCCCGGTTCGCCGAAAATGGCCTGTTCGTTAGCGGTGCCTGCATAGGCATCTTCAATGGCGGCAGAAAGTGCGCCGTGCGCCATCAGCGCATCGGCAAGACGCTCGGCAGTGTGGTCGCTGACAGCGATGGTGATTTGTCGGTAAGCCATGATATTGCTTTCTTTGCGTGCAGAATCTCAAGCCGTCTGAACCGTTGCTGTTTTCAGACGGCCCGTTATGTCGGCACGGTGAATCCGCTTAACACTTAAAGAGTGCGATTTTAGCAAAAAGCCGTTGCAAATTAAACCGAAAACCCCAATATGGCTTGACAAAACGGCAGCAAACGGCAATACTGCCGAGCTTGTTTTTGAAGCATAGGCACAATCCCTATGCCCGCTAACGAAAGGAAATAAAATGAAACAAGGTATCCACCCCGATTACCATGAAGTGAGCGTAACCTGCTCTTGCGGCAATAAATTCGTTACCAAATCCACCATGGCCAAAGAAAACTTCAACATCGAGGTTTGCTCCCAATGCCATCCGTTCTACACCGGCCAGCAGAAAATCGTTGACACCACCGGCCGTGTGGACAAATTCAACCAAAAATTCGGCAATATGTTCAAACGCTGATTGGCGGATGCTCCGGAATAAAAAAGACTGCACATGCAGTCTTTTTTTATTTGGCCGGCGGTTCGGCAGGCTGCTCCCAACCCTTTCAGACGGCCTCTGCCGGCTTGCACGGCGGCACCCTTTCTCATTGCCGTTACGGCACGGCTCTTTACCTTAGCGTATTGTTCGAGCTCCCTGCCGCCTTGCGCCCGAGATGAAGGCTTCGCTTATGCCCCCTGCCGGCAACCTGCCGCCCGCCGTTACTGTGCAGGCATACAGTTTTTCACCACCACCGTATCCACCGGCAGCGTTTCGCCACCCACTTTCT
This sequence comes from Neisseria sp. 19428wB4_WF04, assembly GCF_015235335.1. Taxonomy (NCBI): domain Bacteria; kingdom Pseudomonadati; phylum Pseudomonadota; class Betaproteobacteria; order Neisseriales; family Neisseriaceae; genus Neisseria; species Neisseria sp. 19428wB4_WF04. Next base: position 3,238 of record NZ_JADGLG010000030.1, on the reverse strand, counting down.
CCTGCTCGTGGCGCACCAAAAAGCCATTGCCCTCTTTATATAAATCGCTTTGATACTGATTGCCGATGGTCCAAGTGTAGGTTCCGTTGCCGAAAGCGGTCAAATCTTCGTTGCTGTATTCACCGCTGTAAGGCAGCGTCAGCGTTTGGCCTTCGGTGCGCACTTCGGCGGCAGGCTCATCGGTTTCGCGGTAATAGCGCGCATCCAGCGTTTTGCCTCCATCGCATTGGTAAGACTGCCAAGCCGCATCTTCTGCTTTGCCCAAACTGCCGCCCAAAGGAATATCGGCAGGTGCCGATGCCGTTGCGGCGGCTGCCGCCTCTGCCGGCGCCGGTTCCGACACAGGCGCGGCAGTCGAAACCTCCGCCGTCTGCGCCTGCTCCTGTTTGCAGGCAGACAATGCCAGCATGGCGGCAACGGTTAAAGATAATGTACGAAGTTTCATCAGAATACTCCCAAAAATACCGACAGCCGTTAGTGTAAAAGAAACCGTTGGAATTTTCACCCCGCCCGCAGAATGATTTTCCCTACCGGCAGGATAAGGCCGTCTGAAAAGGCTCCGGCAGCGGTTTAAATCTGCGCGGCGGCCGCTGCAATCTCTTGCTATAATCTTCTACCTACACGCTGTTTTATCTTGATAAAAGACCACGCCATGAGCCAAACCCCACTACTCGACACCATCAACCTGCCGCAGGATTTGCGCCGGCTCGACATCAAGCAACTGCCGCAGCTCTCTGCCGAGTTGCGCACTTTTCTGCTGGAATCGATAGGCAAAACCGGCGGCCATTTCGCCAGCAATCTCGGCGCGGTGGAGCTGACTGTGGCGCTGCATTATGTGTATCACACTCCCGAAGACCATTTGGTGTGGGACGTGGGGCATCAAAGCTATCCGCACAAAATCCTCACCGGCCGCAAAAACCGCATGGACACCATGCGCCAATACGGCGGCTTGGCGGGGTTTCCCAAGCGCGGCGAATCGGCATACGATGCTTTCGGCGTGGGGCACTCTTCCACTTCCATCGGCGCGGCACTGGGCATGGCGGTGGCCGACAAGCTGGCGGGTAAAACCAACCGCAGCGTAGCGGTAATCGGCGACGGCGCAATGACCGCCGGCCAAGCCTTCGAAGCCCTCAACTGCGCGGGCGATATGGATATCGACCTGTTGGTGGTGCTCAACGACAACGAAATGTCGATTTCGCCCAATGTCGGCGCGCTGCCCAAATATCTGGCGCGCAATGTGGTGCGCGATATGCACGGCCTGCTCTCCACCATCAAGGCGCAATCGACCAAAGTGCTCGACAAACTGCCCGGCGCGTTGGAAATCGCCCAAAAAGTCGAACACAAAATCAAAACCATCGCAGGCGAAGCCGAACACGCCAAGCAGTCGCTGTCGCTGTTTGAAAACTTCGGCTTCCACTACACCGGCCCCGTGGACGGCCACGATGTCGAGCAGCTGGTGCACGTTTTGAAAGAGCTGCGCAGCAAAAAAGGCCCGCAAATCCTGCACGTTATCACCAAAAAAGGCCAGGGCTACAAGCTGGCCGAAAACGACCCGGTGAAATACCACGCCGTTTCCACATTGGCAAACGAGGCCGGCAAAGAAGCGGAACAACTGCTGCCCAAGCCTGCCGCCAAGCCCACCTACACGCAGGTTTTCGGCCGCTGGCTGTGCGACCAGGCCGCCGCCGATCCGCGCCTGATTGCCATCACCCCCGCCATGCGCGAAGGCAGCGGGCTGGTGGAATACGAGCAGAAATTCCCCGAGCGTTATTTCGATGTGGGCATTGCCGAGCAACACGCCGTAACCTTTGCCGGCGGCCTAGCCTGTGAAGGCGCCAAGCCCGTGGTAGCGGTTTATTCCACCTTTCTGCAACGCGCCTACGACCAGCTTATCCACGATATCGCCCTGCAAAACCTGCCCGTTTTGTTTGCCGTTGACCGTGCCGGCATTGTCGGCGCAGACGGCCCCACCCATGCCGGCCTGTATGATTTGAGCTTTCTGCGCTGCATTCCCAATATGGTGGTGGCCGCCCCCAGCGATGAAAACGAATGCCGCCTGCTGCTCTCCACCTGCTACCGGCTCGATGCGCCCTCGGCAGTGCGTTATCCGCGCGGCTCGGGCCGCGGTGCCGCCGTTTCAGACGGCCTGGATACCGTGCCCGTTGGCAAGGGCATCGTGAGGTGCGAAGGCAGCCGCACCGCCGTTTTTGCATTCGGCAGCATGGTGCAGCCCGCCCTGACCGCCGCCGAAATACTCAACGCCACCGTGGCCGATATGCGTTTTGTCAAACCGATAGACGAAGAGCTGATTGTGCAGCTGGCGCAAAGCCACGACTATCTGGTGGCCGCCGAAGAAAACGCCGTGCAGGGCGGCGCAGGCAGCGCGGTGTTGGAAGTGCTGGCCGCATACAACATCTGCAAACCCGTGCTGCTGCTGGGCGTGGCCGACACCGTTACCGAACACGGCGACCCGCAGCGGCTGCTCGATGATTTGGGCTTGAGCGCGGCCGCGATAGCCGGACGCATCCGCCGCCGCTTCGGGCTGGAAGCATAATGCAGGCCGTCTGAACCGCCGACCCTGTGCAGCATTCATTCCATTTCCGCCACAGGCGGCAAGCCGCACGATACAGGGTATAAAACCTGCGCCGCTCAGGCAGCCTGCAAAACCGTTTGCTTTAAGCCGGGCAACGCAACAACGGAAATAAAGGAGACTCGCCGCCCACCGCAACAGCCGCGCCGGCCTATTGCCCCACCCGCCGTTTCGGGCAGGATACCGCCCCGCCGTCTGCCTGCATTGCCACCGCCCGAACATACCAAGCAGACCCGGAAGCCTTGAGAAAGGTTCAGGCCGTCTGAAAAAACCGCGCCGTTTCTGCGCAGACTGCGCCGCCCGCTTTGCCGTCATGACGGCATCGGCCTTGCCGCACCGGTTGCACCATCTGCCACCCGATGCCCGCTGCTGATTCAGCGGAACCGGCCGCAGGATTCCGGCCCGTAGCCAAAGCCGCCGGCACAATATTTTTGGTTTGACGGCCAAATTTCTGCCGGCGCACGGCACGGCCTGATTGAGGATTTGCCTGCCCGCCATCATAGAAAACAGAAAACGGAAAACAAACTTTGCACGGCGTGTCGGATTGTGCAGCCGCGCAATCCTGATGCCGTAACAGCAACAACCGCGCCGCCGTTTCACGCCCCACCGCACGGCCGCGCCGCTTTTGCCCCCTTCCCGCCACCCGAC
>NZ_JADGLG010000002.1:0-106857 GCF_015235335.1 Neisseria sp. 19428wB4_WF04 | reverse complement strand
GTTTGCCGACCGACACAACCATATCAACGGCATTGAGAATTTTTGGAATCAGGCGAAACGTGTCTTGCGCAAATACAACGGAATCGACCGAAAATCTTTTCCTCTGTTCTTGAAAGAATGTGAGTTTCGTTTTAACTTCGGGACACCAAAGCAGCAGTTAAAAACTTTGCGGCTTTGGTGTGGTGTTTAGGGCTAATCTACTTCAGCCCCTAAAAATTACCCCATAGATTACCCCATAAATTGCGAAAACGCTGGAATACTGCCGAATATGCCGGGCAATAAAAAACCCCTGAATTATTGATTTTTCAGGGGTTTTAGGTGTTCCTGCATATTCAGGAAAATAGTGTTTGGTGGAGGCGGGGGGAATTGAACCCCCGTCCGAAAGCCCTCTACAAAGCGTTCTACATACTTAGTCTTGCCTATTTCGAATCTTGCCCCCATTCCGCCGGCAGACGGGCTGTTTGAAGGCCAGTTACCTTAAGTCTTATTTCCTGCCAAGTAACCCGGCAGAAAACCAGCCGATGTCAGATGACGTTGCCGCAGGTATTACCCTGCACAGCCCATCGGCCGACTGCTGCAACGGCTAGCCTTAAGCGGCTAAAGCGTAAGTTTCGTCGTTTGCGACTATTTTGATTCAGTGTTTTACGGGAATCTGAGACCCCGGTATGCCCGCATCTGCTTCGCAACCCCCGTCGAAACCAAGATCGCCCCCAGATAGGAAAAGCCGATTATACGCAGTTAAGGCATAAATTGCCAGCTCGGCTTAACCTTTTCAGACGGCCTTATCCGTTATAATGACCGTCTGAACAACCATGCAGGCAGTAATTTTATGTATGACGTCAATACGCACGATGTGCGCCGTTTTTTTGCCGGTGTGTGGCGGCAGCGTCTGCAGCCCTTGCAGCTCGATTCCTTGCAGCAGAAAGCGTTGCGGATTATTGAGGCGCACCCCGAATACCACCACTATTTAGAAAATATCGATGAGTATCTTGATAAAAACTGGACACCCGCAGAAGGCGAAAGCAACCCGTTTCTGCATATGTCGCTACACCTTTCGCTGCAGGAGCAGGCCGCCATCGACCAGCCGCCCGGTATCCGCGCCATACACGAGCAGTTGTGCGCCAAACACGGCGACTGGGTGCGGGCCGAACACGAAATGGCCGATGCGCTGGCAGAAACGATTTGGGAAGCGCAGCGCTTCGGACGCGGGTTGGACGTTAATGCCTATATAACCCGCTTGCGCAAACTGGCCGGTTTGGGGCAGGAAACCCGGGAGCGCATCAACCCTCACGAAGCAGGCTTGTCGGTCAAAAGCGCCGAACGCGGTTAGAACACGCGGTTGCGCGGTGATGCAGTGATTTCAAAAAAGCTCTTTTAACTGTGCCGGGCAGATTTTCAGACGGCTTGGTATAAAAAAACCGGCGTTGTTTTACTTTTTTGTTTTTGGCTTGGAGGCGTATTTGGGAATTTTTAAGGTGTGGCCGTGTAGTTTTTAACTTATCCAAAAATCACAAAACCATTGAAATACAAAAACCGTTCGGTATAAAGCCCGGCCTTTTCCCGCCAAGCCTTTGCAAAACACTTTAAGCCGTCTGAAAGGTTCCAACACCATTGCTTGCTTCGCAAGCCCGCTGCACCCCACGCGCGGAAGGTGTTCGGATAAAACACTGCAGTATTGTTTAAACAAAAGTTTAAGTGATAAATATTTGAATTTTTCCCGTGCGGGAATGGCAGTAGATAAACTTCTTGTGATGTTTTTTTGAATTTTTGCAAAGACCGCAGCTTCACAATGATGCCTTTTCCCGCTTGATTATCTGTACTGTTGCGGTCATATCGACCACACCGCTATTGATGACAATCGAGCCCTCTGAAAACATCGGCGCTGCCCGTGTTTCAGACGGCCTGCTTATTCTTTGTTTTCTATGCTTTATTTTTTATTTATCGCTTATTTTTAAGAAAGAACTTCATGACCGCCATTTTGATTATTCTGGGTTTGATTGCTTTGCTTGCCGGCCTGCTCGGCACGATTTATCCGGCCATTCCCGGTTTAGGGTTGATGTTTGCCGGCGCGTGGCTGTTGGCTTATGCCGATGGTTATCAAACCATAGGCAGCAATACGCTGGTTTTTCTCGGTATCGTTGCCGCTTTAGGCATGGCCACCGATTATTTGGCGGGTATGTTGGGGGCTAAATTTACCGGTGCCAGCAAAACCGCCATTTGGGGCGCGCTGATCGGCGGCATTGCCGGGGCGTTTTTCTCGCTGCCCGGTTTGCTGCTCGGCCCTTTGATCGGTGCGGGCGCAGGCGAATTTTGGGCGCGCAGGGATTTATGGTCGGCAGGAAAAGTGGGCTTGGGCACATTTGCCGGCTTTATCGTGGGCGTGATTGCCAAAGTGGGCTGCGCACTCGCCATCGTGCTGACATTGGTTGTGGTGGGCATAGCCGGCCTTTTCCAATAAAACATCCGGCAGATAAATTTCCACTTAGACGGCACCACCCTGCCCTGTTGCGCCACAGTTGGTTAAAGCATGGCCGACAAGGCTGCGGCACGGGCAATATGATGCCCCTACGGTGTCGCAGCGGCTTAGAGGCCGTCTGAAATATCTGATAGTGAATCCGCTTCATTTCCGTTACGGCAAGGCCGTATCATTTTTATTTTGACCGGCTGTTGATTCACCGCCCCCCCGTTCGGGTTGAGGCCATAGAAAGAAACTTTTTGTGATGTTTTCGAATCGTGTAAAACACCGGCTTGGAAAGCAGGAATATGCCGGAAAAAAACGGCCTGCATCGCAACAGGCCGTTTTTGCGCGAAATGCAACGCGTCAGATTAGTTTCACCGTGCCGTGCATCATGCCGTAGTGGCCCGGGAACGTGCAGTAAAACTCGTATTGGCTGCCTTCGGCGAATTTGGAGGTATCAACCGTAACCGAGGTTTCTTCACCGCCGCCGATAAGCGGGGTGTAGGCAATCACACGCTCATCTCCTTCTTTCACGAAATTTTTCTCGGCAGTCGCGCCCGCGCCGTCACTCACTACGCCCTGCGCATCTTCGGCTTTGGAAATCACAATATTGTGCCCCATTGCCGCTTTGGGCATGGTGCCGGCATGTTTCAACACAATCTTGAATTCTTTGCAGGATTTTTTGATTTCCAGCTCCTGCTTGTCGAATTTCATTTGGTCATCGGAGCTTACCACCACTTCGCAGCCCTCTGCCGGAACGGCTTGCGCGCTGTCTGCGGCAGATGCGGCTTCGGATGCAGGCTCAGCCATCTCCGACGCCGGTGCCTCGGAAGCAGCCGCCGGCTGTTCGGCCGGTGCAGCAGCTTCCTGCCCGCCGCAGGCGCTTAAGGCAAAAGCCGCAGCAGAAATCAAAGCTAAATAGATTTTCATAAAACAACTCCTTTTCGGGTTAAAAAATGCAGACGGATTATCTGCGGTTTTTTGTTCAACGGTGTTTGACCTATGTCAGCTTCCATCGATATTCTATACCGTTTATTTTGCCTGCTTGCATAAGCATTATCTGCGGCATAAAATGACGGTGCGTTATGCAAATCATTGTTTTAACAAAATTAACGGAGTTCACTATGAACAAGAAAATTTTTGCCGCTGCCGTTTTTGCCGCGTTGTCTGCCCCGGTTTTTGCCGACCCCGGCTTCTATATTCAGGGTGATGCCGGTGTCAGCAAATTAAAAATCAAGTATGACGACGGTGACTCGATGTCTAAAAGCGGTTTCAGCCCGCGCATTACCGTTGGCTACGATTTCGGCAACAACTGACGCGGCGGTGTAGATTATACGCACTATACATCTATCAAATACAATTACACAAGCCCCGGCGTTTCTGAAAGCGGCAAAGCCAAATTTCACAGCATCGGTGTTTCCGCCCTCTACGACTTCCCTGTCAGCGAAAAAGTCAAACCTTATCTGGGGGCGCGTGTCGGCATCAACCACTTCTCGGATAAATATTCCTACTCCATCGGCTCCGGTAACTCTTATCGTTCGGAATATCATTCAGACAAAGAAACCAAAACCGGCGTGGGCGTTTTGGCCGGCGTAGGTGTGAATGTAACCGAAAATATTGCTTTAGATGCGGGCTACCGCTACAACTATTGGGGCAAATACGAATCTTCCACAAAAGTCCACACCAACGAATTTTCTGCCGGTGTCCGCGTGAAATTCTAAACACGCCGCCCCCACCGGGCCGTCTGAAAAGGGTTCTGCGCAACAGAGCCCTTTTTTTTGTCAACCCAATCCACTGAAATAGCGGGCGGGCTGCAAAGCAGCTTGCCTTGACTGTCTGAAATCTCCAATCTCCGCACATTCATCCAAGTAGGAATTTTAGTGGGAATTTGGGCAAAAACTCGAAAAATACCGCCCAAAGTTTTATGCCGCCATTGCCGCGCCGGGCGGGAGCGCAAACCGGTAAGCCAACGGTAGCTGCCCACGGAAACAGGCGCATCCAGCCGCTGCATTATGGTAAGAGTGGCCGCAAACAAGAGCCGGTGCCATGATGTTAAGCGGGACGGCTGTGCGGCTTGATTTCAGCGGCCGGACGGGGTTGAAAAAATATTTGAAATTAAATCAAACCCCAGCCTGCCTGGAAAGGAAATAACGATAATGAATGTTTCAGACGGCCCCAGTAAGTTTTGCAGGATATTCAGGCCGTCTGAACGGGTGTGATTGCCAACCCGCATTCATTTCCGGCACCGGGCGGCAGATGGGGCAGTTTATCAAACCGTTCTCTTTGGGCGGGAGCGCAGGCAGCGCCGTAACGGAAATGAAGCGGGCTTACCGTCAAACAAAGCATCTGCCGGTTAAACGGCGATTTTTTCCAATACAAAATCAATATCTTTATCTCCGCGCCCCGACAGATTCACCAACAGGCGTTTGCTGCTGTCAAGCTCTGCGGCACGGCGCAGCGCATAGGCAACGGCGTGCGAAGATTCCAATGCGGGAATAATGCCTTCTTCGCGCGACAAAGCCATAAAGGCATCCAAACATTCGGCATCGGTGGCAGTTTCATAGCGCGCGCGGCCGCTGTCTTTCAGATGGCAGTGCTGCGGGCCGACACCGGGGTAATCCAGCCCCGAAGCGATGGAATGTACGGCGGCGGGGGTGCCGTCTGCATCTTGCAGATAGTAGCAGTTGAAACCGTGCAGGCTGCCGAATTTACCCAGGGTCATGGTAGCGGCGTGGCGGCCGGGCTTGTCCAAACCCTCGCCGGCCGGCTCCACGCCCACCAGTGCAACCTGTTGGTCGTCAATAAAGGCGTTGAACAAACCCAGCGCGTTTGAGCCGCCGCCCACACAGGCAACCACTTCGTCCGGCAAACCTCCGTAAGCCGTCTGAAACTGCGCGCGCGCTTCATGGCCGACAAGGGATTGGAAATAGGCCACCATTTCGGGATAGGGTGCAGGCCCGACCACCGAGCCGATGGCAAACATGCTTTCGCCAAGCTGGCCCATATAGGATGCGAATGCGCTGTCCACCGCTTCTTTCAATGTGCCCGCGCCCGCCGACACCGGCACGATTTCCGCGCCCAAAATCTTCATGCGCGAAACATTGGGGTGTTCTTTGGCAATATCGACCACGCCCATGTGGATTTCACACGCCAGCCCCATCAGCGCGGCGGCGGTGGCCAAAGCCACGCCGTGCTGCCCCGCACCGGTTTCGGCAATCACTTTTTTCTTGCCCAGCTTTTTCGCCAGCAATACCTCGCCGATGCAGTGATTGATTTTGTGCGCACCGGTGTGGTTGAGGTCTTCGCGCTTCAGATAAATCTGCGCACCGCGCCGCGATAATGTACGCGCATGGTAAATGGGGTTTGGGCGGCCGACATAAGTGGCCTGCAGCCTTCGCATTTCGCTGATAAAGCCGGCATCTTGAATGATGTTGCGGAAACCCGCTTCAATTTCAGCCAAGGCTCCGGCCAATTCGGGATGGCCGGTTTTGCCGCCGTGTTTGCCGAACAAACCGTTTTCATCGGGCAACACCAAAGGATTTAATTTTTCATTTTCCATACCGGATACTCCCTCAATACATTCAATTCAAAACAACCAGTTCAAAACAGCAGGCGCAGCAGGCTTTGCAGGCTTTCAGACGGCCTGCACCTGCGGGCTAACCCAAAAACAGTTTGTAGGCCGCATTGTGGGTTTCGTCTTCATAAGCATAATCCAAACCGTTGAGAAAATCGGCAAACGCCCGCGTATCCTGCGGCGGCACGTCCACCCCCACCAGCACGCGGCCGTAATCGGCTCCGTGGTTGCGGTAGTGAAACAGGGTGATGTTCCAATCGGACTGCATACGGGTTAAAAAACGCGCCAGCGCGCCCGGCCGCTCGGGAAACTCAAAACTGACCACACGCTCGTTCGCCACTTTGTGGGTGCGCCCGCCGACCATATAGCGGGTGTGGATTTTCGCCACTTCATTGTCGGTGAGATCGGTGTTGGGCAGGCCCGCAGCGGTAAGATCCGCGCTGATTTTGGCCAAATCCTGCACGCCTGCGGTTTGAATGCCCACAAAAATGTGCGCGGTTTCTTCATCGCCGTAGCGGTAATTGAATTCGGTGATGTTCCTATCGCCCAACACATTGATAAATTTTCGGAAACTGCCCGGCTTCTCGGGTATCGACACCGCAAAAATGCCTTCGTTGCCCTCGCCCAGCTCGCTGCGCTCCGACACATGGCGCAGGCGGTGGAAATTGATATTGGCGCCGCTGGTTACCGCCACCAGCGTTTCGCCTTCGGTGCCCCCTCGGCCGACATAGGCTTTCAATCCCGCCAAAGCCAATGCCCCGGCAGGCTCCATCATGCTGCGGGTGTCGTCAAAAATATCTTTGATGGCACTGCAAACGGCATCGGTATCTACCGTGATGATTTCATCGAGCAGGTCGCGGCAGATGCGGAAGGTTTCTTCGCCCACCAGCTTCACAGCGGTGCCGTCTGAAAACAAGCCTACATCTTTGAGCTCCACCCGCCTGCCTTCGGCAATCGATGCCTTCATGCAGCACGAATCATGAGTCTGCACCCCGATGACTTTGATTTTCGGACAAACCTGCTTGATAAACGCCGCCACGCCCGCAGCCAGGCCGCCGCCGCCGACAGGCACAAAAATGGCATGGATGTTTTCAGACGTTTGACGCAGAATTTCCATGCCGACCGTTCCCTGCCCCGCAATCACATCAGGGTCGTCAAACGGCGCGATATAAGCGAGCCCCTCTTTTTCGGCCAGCTTCACGGCATAATCATAGGCATCGTTATACGACACCCCTTTGAGCACCACTTCGCCCCCCCGGTTTTTCACCGCATCGATTTTGATTTGCGGCGTGGTTTCCGGCATCACAATCACCGCGCGGCAGCCCAAACGCTGCGCCGACAATGCCACGCCCTGCGCATGATTGCCCGCGCTGGCCGCAATGATGCCGCGCGAGAGCGCCTCTTTCGGCAGTTTGGCCATTTTATTGTAGGCTCCTCGGATTTTAAACGAAAACACAGGCTGCAAATCTTCACGCTTGAGCAGAATATTGTTGCCGGAGCGGCGCGACAACCCGCGCGCCTGCTCCAGCGGCGTTTCCACCGCCACATCATACACGGCGGCAGTAAGGATACGGATGAGATAATCAGAATAAGACAGGGTGTTCATGCGGTTTGGCTTCAAATGGGAAATCATGCGCCCGCAGCGGCAGAAAAGCCGGCCCGGGCAAAGGCAAAACCATACCCCGCAGGCCGTCTGAAAGCAAGAAAAATCTGAAGCGGAACTTAGCAAAACCAACATTAACGGGTATAATGCCCGCTCTGCAAAAACCGACCGCCATTCATGCACGGCCCGGTGCAAACCAATCCCACTGAGGCCGTCTGAAACTGGCAGACGGCTTCATTTTTCACTACTGAATTCCTTTTTTATCGTGAAGAAACCATTGCAAATGATGAAGAAAACCCTATTCGGCCTGTCGGCCGCCGCCTTGATTGCCGGCCAGGCCGCCGCCGCACCCCAAGCCGCCTCCGCCGAAGCTTCTGCACACATAACCGCCGCAGCCGCGCTGCCTGCCGTCTCAGCCGTGGCCGCGCCCGAAATCGCCGCTTCCGCCTATTTGGTGAAAGACCTGCAAAGCGGCCAAATACTCGCGGGCAAAAACATCAACACCCAAGTGGAGCCTGCCTCGCTCACCAAGCTGATGACCGCCTACCTCACCTTCAAAGCGCTCGACAACGGCACCCTGAAACCCGACCAGATGCTTACCGTGTCGCCTCAAGGCTGGCGCGCCGAAGGCTCGCGTATGTTTCTCGACCCGAAAAAGCCCGCCAGCGTCAGCGATTTGATTAAAGGCCTGATTGTGCAGTCGGGTAACGATGCCGCCATCACGCTGGCCGAAGCCATCGGCGGCAGCGAAGAAGGCTTTGCCGCCATGATGGATGCCGAAGCCAAACGCCTGGGCATGACCCACACCCACTACACCAACAGCACCGGCCTGCCCGGCGACGGCCACTTAACCACCGTAAACGACTTGGCCGTTCTGGCCGGCGCGATTATCCGCGACTTTCCCAAGTATTATCCGATTTATTCAATGAAATCGTTTAAATACAACAATATCGAACAACCCAACCGCAACCTGCTGCTCTACCGCGACTCCAGCATCGACGGTCTCAAAACCGGCCACACCAGCAGCGCGGGCTACAACCTGGTGGCCTCCAGCAAGCGCAACGGCCGCCGCGTGGTTTCGGTAGTGGTGGGCACAGAGAGCACCGAAGCGCGCGCATCTGAAAGCAGCAAACTGCTCAATTGGGTTTTGCAGTCTTACGACACGCCCAAACTCTACGATGCCAACCAAACCATTTCTCAGGTTAAGGTGTACAAAGGCAGCGCCAATGCCGTGGGCGTGGGCTTTTTAAATGCCGCCTACGTTACCATTCCCCACGGCGAAGGCCAAAACATCAAACCCGTGCTCGAAACCGTGCAGCCGGTGCTTGCGCCGATTCAAAAAGGCCAAGTGCTGGGCAAACTCAGAATCATGAACGGCAGCACCATTTTGGCCGAAAAAAATGTGGTGGCGCTCAACGCGGTTGATGAAGCGGGCTGGTTCGGCCGCGCCTACGACAGCATCGTGTTGTGGTTTAAGAGCCTGTTTTCCGATGAATAAAGATTCCGAACACGCTTGCAAAAATACACACAGGCCGTCTGAAAACCACTTTCAGACGGCCTGATGCTTCGGCCAAACCCCAAAACAATAACGGTATTTAAAATATTGGAAAAGGCCGTGTTGTTTACACCCGCCATGCCGCACGGCTGTTGGTTTTTTTGCCGGAAACGATGGCTGCGTGATTTTGCCTATATTCGAAAACCATGCAGATCCACCGTGCTTTCGGGCATTCCCAACAACCCTCAACCATTTCCAAACGGGCTTTCAGGCAAAAGTACAGCGAACCTTTTCAGACGGCCTTTTTTCAGACGGCCTTAAGGTATTTCCGGCCCGGCTGCCTTTAAAACGTTTTACCCATCTCGATAAACAAACGGTTTTTGCGGTAGCCGTAATATACATCGTTGCTCGAAATGCCGTTGTGGCCGAACGTAATGCGCGGAGTGATACCGGCAAAATGAACAGCGCGGTGCCACAGGCTCACCGAAGCATTCCACTCTTTATCGCGGCGGTTTTCCTGACGGCTGAACAGGCTCGGTGTGTAATAAATACGCTTGGCCGCGCCCACCTGCACACGGCTCGACAGGCCGCCTTTCCATTCCTGCCCCCACACGGCGCGCAGGCCGAAGCGGTTGAAATCATCGGAGCGGTCGTCGCGGTTGCGTTCGCGGTAAAAGTCCTGCCCCAACAGCCAATATTGCCGCGCGTTGCGGTGGAACACCAGCGAAGCGCTGGCCAAGCGGTGTTGGATGTCTGCATTCTGCCGCTGCTGGTTGTTCAGACGGCCGGTTTCCAAAGCAGTGAGGCTTTGCAGGTTCGGCCGCCACCAGCGGTTCCAATAAAGGCGCACGCCGTTGGTGTAGCTGTAGGCATCGTTGCCGTAGAAGCGGCGTTCGTGAAACACGGTGGCACCCGCATCGTTGCGCTGGCCGGCACGCCCCAAACCTGCCGAAAGCCGCGCGGTGGCATCGTTATATTGCGAATAAGAGCGGTAAACCTTGCCCCACACATCCGCGCCCGCTTTGGCATAAAAGCCGTTTTTCAGCGACTGCTTCTTTTCCGCCCCTGCCTGATAGGTGAGGCCGGCGGCATCGATGGGCGGGTTGAAACGCCAGCCGATAAAGCAGTCGTTTTCCGGCTCGTTGATTCTTTGGCGGTATTGCCTGCATTCCTCGCCTTCGAGCTGTCTGCCCAAACGCTGCTGCCGCGGTGCTTGGTTGATGTTCTGCTCGCGGGCGATGTTTACCCCCGCATAAAGCTGCCACGAATCGCGTTTGCGCAAAGCCTCGCGGTAAGCCTCGATACGCTGCACCACCGCTTCGGGCAACTGCTCGGTTTTCAGGCGGTCAAACTGGTCGGCAGCGGCTTCGTTCTGCTGGTCTTCAAACAGCGCCTGCGCAAGCTGGAGGCGGATAACGGGCGAATCGGGCTGCGCCGCAATCAGAATGCGGTAGAGTTTCACCGCTTCGGCCGCCCGCCCCTCGTGTTGCAGCACCAGCGCACGGCCGAACATAGCCGACTCTTTATCGTGCTGCGGCCATTTTTCATAAATCGGCAGCAACACTTTGATGCCGGCAACATTCATGGTTACCACGGCGGAATACATTGCCCGCGACAGTAATTCCGTATCGGCCAGCAACACGGTTTCATCCACTTCCAACACCCTGCCCCCGCTGCTTTGCGCATCGGGCACATCCGGCTCAGCCGTGCGTTCAGACGGCTCTGCGGCGTGGATGGTCAGTTCCGGCTCGGGTTTGGGTTGCGGCAGCGGCGGCGCGGCAGCAGGCTTGGGCGCATCGGCGCGGGCGTGTGCCAATGCGCCGGCCAGAGCCAAAAAACATAAAACTTTTTTCATCAAACTATCGTCATTAAAGTTCACTTACAAAATCTGAACGATTTTAACACAAAGTATCCGCAAAACCAGCACCGCCGCCCGAGCGGCCATACACGCGCTTTTACGGTAAAATAAGCCCGTTTGCCGCCTCAAGGCCGTCTGAAAACATACCGAACTTATGACCGACACCACTTCCTTTGCCAACCGCTTGGGCAAAAACATCAAACATTATCTGAAATGGGCACGGCGCAACGGCATCGAAGCGTGGCGTATGTATGACCGCGATATTCCGCAGTTTCCCTTTGCCGTTGATATTTACGGCGACCAAATCCATTTGCAGGAATACGACACCGGCCGGCTGATGCAGCCCGAAGCATACGAAGCCTGGCTTGCCGGCGTGTTCGATGCCGTTGCGTTTGTAACCGGCTTTGCACCCGCACACATTCACTTCAAACGCCGCGAACGCCAGAAAGGCTTGCAGCAATACCAAAAAACCGGCAGAGAAGGCGGCGGCTTCATCATCAGTGAAAACGGCCGGCGGTTTTGGGTGAATCTCGACAAATATCTCGATACCGGCCTGTTTCTCGACCACCGCAACACCCGCAGAAAAGTGGGCGAAACCGCCGGAGGCAAACGCTTTCTCAATCTGTTTGCCTATACCGGCAGCTTCAGCGTTTATGCCGCCACCGGCGGTGCCGCATACAGCGAAACCGTGGATTTGTCGAACACCTATCTCGATTGGGCCAAACGCAATTTCGAGCTCAACAGCATCGATGCCCGGCAGCACCGCATCGTGCGCGCCGATGTGTTCCAATACCTCAAAACCGCCCGCGCAGAAGGCAAAACATTCGATTTGATCGTGATGGATCCGCCCAGCTTTTCCAACAGCAAAAAAATGCCCGGCACCCTCGATATCCAGCGCGACCACCCCCAACTGATCGATGGCACCATGAAACTGCTCGCTTCAGACGGCCTGATGTATTTTTCAAACAACCTGCGCAGCTTCACATTAAGCGGCAGCACAACAGAGCGCTATCTGGTGAAAGACATTTCCAAACAATCCGTTCCCGAAGACTTCCGTAACAAAAAAATCCACCAGTGTTGGGAAATCCGCCACCGGCCGTCTGAAAAAACGCCATCATGAAAACCACACTCCTTATCCTGCTCGCGCTGCCTCTTGGCGGCTGTTTCTACGCCGAAACCCCATACGGGCGCGCGGCGGCATTCGATTTGCCGCTGCACAGCCAAACCACCGTCAATAAAAACATCACCATCAACGCCCCGCCCGGCAGCACGGTGATTTATCAGGAAGCCCAACCCGTGATGCCCGCCTATCCGCGCTACCGCCGCTATTGAAGCAGAAAACATACGGGCAGGGTTTTATCACACCTTTTATAACAACAGCTTTTTACAGACAAAAGATTTTCCCAAAAGGCTTTTCAAGCCCGCACAGGCCGTCTGAAAAAGCTTTTGCCCTTTCAGACGGCCGCCAAAACTTTCGGGCAGGCCGCAAACGGCCTTTCAAAACCCAAATAGGCCGGGACCTTTACAAAACTCATTCTGGCCGCCTGAAAGATTCCACTACCGTCATTCCCGCGCAGGCGGGAAACCGTTCGTTTTTTGTCAGCTATCGAAATAAAATAATTGATGGTTTTAAGGCCGGATTCCCGCCTGTGCGGGAGCGGAGAGGCTTACGGCATTGAGGATATTTTTGCAAAGGCCTCAGGCCGTCTGAAAAAAGTTTGTGCCTTTTCAGACGGCCTTCAAAACTTTCGGGCAGGCCGGTAAAACAGCAGTTACCGCTGCGCAGACAACGCCGTTAAAGCGCACTCGAGCTTTCCGGCAACGGCAAAAACTGTAACAAACCACACTTTTTATTTTTGTCTCAAAACCCGCTTTAAGGCTTTTGAGGATTGGCAAGAATGCCGGAAAGCACGGCGAAGCCGCGTTGTTTTTGAGAGCACCCGGAAATAGCGCAACAGTTATTCAGCAAAAAACAAAACTGCCCGGCATGAAAAGCGGCAAACAACCCCAGCATACGAACACCCCGCCCCAACCTTTTAAAAGGCCTTTTCAGACGGCCTTTCATGCCGCCCGCAGCCATCAAGTGCCGCTATCGCTCCAACATTTTTTTCAATCGCAACTTCAGCTATAATAGCGCGCTGCCATTTTCTTACCCCTTCCCTGAATCACAATGCAACTCACCGCCGTCGGCCTCAACCACCAAACCGCTCCCCTGAGCATACGCGAAAAGCTGGCCTTTGCCGCTGCCGGCCTGCCCGATGCCCTGCGCGCGCTGGCCGCCGGCCCGGCCGTGAAAGAAGCAGTGATTCTTTCCACCTGCAACCGCACCGAGCTTTACTGCGTAGGCGATGCCGAACACATTATCCGCTGGCTGGCCGATTACCACCGTCTCGATATCGAAGAAATCCGCCCCTATCTCTACACCCTCGGCTGCAGCGACACCATACGCCACGCTTTCCGCGTGGCCTGCGGCTTAGATTCCATGGTGTTGGGCGAGCCGCAGATTCTCGGACAAATCAAAGATGCCGTTCGGGTGGCGCAAGAGCAGCAAACGGTGGACACCTGGCTCAACGCCCTGTTTCAAAAAACCTTTGCCGTTGCCAAAGAAGTGCGCACCGGCACGGCGGTGGGCGAAAACTCGGTTTCGATGGCTGCCGCATCGGTTAAGATGACCGAACAGATTTTCCCCTCGGTGGGCGACTTAAACGTTTTGTTTATCGGCGCGGGCGAAATGATCGAACTGGTCGCCACCTACTTTGCCGCCAAAACCCCGCGCCTGATTACCGTGGCCAACCGCACCCTGCCCCGTGCGCAGGAATTATGCGAAAAACTGGGCGTCAATGCCGAACCGCGCCTGCTGGCCGAACTGCCCGAGATCCTGCACGAATACGATGTTGTAGTGTCTTCCACCGCCAGCCAGCTTCCCATTGTCGGCAAAGGCATGGTGGAACGCGCGCTCAAACAACGCCACCATATGCCTGTGTTTATGCTTGATTTGGCCGTGCCGCGCGACATCGAAGCCGAAGTAGAAGATTTAAACGATGTTTATCTCTACAGCGTTGACGATATTGCCAATATCGTCCAAACCGGCCGGCAGGCGCGCCAAAAAGCCGCAGCCGAAGCCGAAATGATGGTCGAGCAGAAAGTGGCCGAATTTGTCGAATGGCAGCGCAGCCGCCAAAGCGTGCCGCTGATCCGCGCCCTACGCGATGAAGGGGAACGTGCCCGCCGCCAAGTGCTCGAAAACGCCATGAAACAGCTTGCCAAAGGCAGCACGCCCGAGGAAGTGCTGGAGCGTTTGTCGGTGCAGCTCACCAACAAACTGCTGCACTCGCCCACCCGCACCTTAAACAAAGCCGGCACGCAAAATCAAAACCTGGTCGATGCCGTGGCACAGATTTACGATTTGGAACATCCCGGCAACGGTTAGCCCTGCCGTTTTGCCGGCGCACTATCCGAAACTTTTACAAGAGCCACAGCATCCCCCACCAAAAAAACCAAAAACGAGTGCCGTTATTTTGCCCAGGCGGAAATAACGGCATCTGGCTTTTCAGACGGCCTTACGGGGTGTTTCTGCAAATCTCCGCCCATCATTACAACAGGCCTAAAACTTCAGGCCGTCTGAAAACAGCCTTTCAGACGGCCTTGAATCGGATTACTATATTTTCGCGATAAATCAGAATATATCCCGGTTTTACCGATACGGCTTTTACTTCTTAATTATTTTCTTCAGACGTTTTTTCAGGTGTTTTTTGATCCGCCTGCACCATGTCATTAAATTCCTGAACGAATTGGTTTACATTGCCGGCAACCGTAACGATGCGGGAGCGGATATGTCTCTTGGCACCCGTAAAGTAATTCTTGCCGCTTTCCCCTTCGTTATAGATTTTCTTAACAAAAACCGGATCAGAATCTTGATTGGTTACGATATTCGATTTCCATTTTCCCGAGGAATCCCCCAAAACTGAAGGCAGATTGGCTTGCCTGCACGATTTTCGCCCGAATCTTGTAATATCCCCTGCCGTTCGGGGTAAAAATATCGGCCTTGTGCAAAGCCGTTTGCAGGTTTTGGCCAACCAGTTTCTCGATGCCTACCGCAGTTGCCTGCCGTGCAATTCTTTCATTCACTTCCACTTCGACCGCATAATCCTGCGGCACTAAAGGTTGTGCATTGGGATTGGTTTTACCCAACAAGGCATGATCCGCATCCAAAGTTAAAGTCTCACAGCCGATTATCATCAATGCCGACAGTGCCAAAGCAAAAATCGAACAGATTTTCCACAACGATATAAAAATTAACAAAATTTAATTTTTTACCTTGCTTTTGAAATGTAATCCATCCCTTTCGGGTATAGTTACCCGGGTTGTCGGCAAACCGCAGTCAAACCGCCGCATCCGAACGCTCGCCCGTGCGGATTCGGATGGCCTCTTCCACCGGCAGCACAAAAATCTTGCCATCGCCGATTTTGCCCGAGCGCGCGGTTTCTACAATGGTTTCAACCGCACGCTCCACATCGGCATCGGCCAACACCAATTCCAGCTTCACTTTGGGCAGAAAGTCCACCGCATACTCGGCACCACGGTAGATTTCGGTGTGGCCTTTCTGGCGGCCGAAACCCTTCACTTCGGTTACGGTCATGCCGGTGATGCCGATTTCAGTAAGGGCTTCGCGCACGTCGTCGAGTTTGAACGGCTTGATAACGGCTTCAATTTTTTTCATGGCTACCCGCTTGCTTTCAAAGGTTTTCAGACGGCCTGTTTTTAGCATAAACACCGATATTCTTCAATCAGCCCGTGCAGCTTTTTAATAGGCCATCTGAAACGGAAATACCCGAGCAGCCCACCCTGCTTTCGCGTACAATTACGACTTTCCAACCGCTATCCGAGAGCCTCGTTATGTCCGTTGTTTTGCCCCTGCGCGGCGCACCCGCCCTGTCTGATTTCCGTGTTGAAAAACTGTTGCAGAAAGCACGCGCCGCCGGCCTGCCCGAGGTGCGTTTGAGCAGCGAATTTTGGTATTTTGTAGGCAGCGGAGCCGCCTTGGATAATGAATCCTTAGAAAAACTGCAGGCTCTTTTGGCCGCCGAATGTGTCGAACACACACCCGAAGCGGCAAACGGCCTGCATTTGTTTTTAATCGTCCCGCGCATCGGCACCATTTCGCCGTGGGCTTCCAAAGCCACCGACATCGCACACAACTGCGGTCTCTCTGAAATCGAGCGCATCGAGCGCGGCACGGCCTTTTGGCTCGAGGGCAGCCTGGACCACGAACAACGGCAACAATGGGCGGCGCTGCTGCACGACCGCATGACCGAAAGCGTACTGCCTGATTTTCAGACGGCCGACCGGCTCTTCGCCCACCCCGAAGCGCAAACCTTCGGCAGCATAAACATTCTTGCCGAAGGAAAAACAGCTTTAATCCGCGCCAACAGCGGGCTGGGGCTGGCGCTCTCACCGGACGAAATCGACTATCTTTTGGAAAACTATCAGGCTTTGCAGCGCAACCCCAGCGATGTAGAGCTGATGATGTTCGCGCAGGCCAACAGCGAACATTGCCGCCATAAAATCTTCAATGCCGACTTTATCTTAAACGGCGAAAAACAGCCGAAATCGCTGTTTGACATGATACGCGACACCCACAACGCCCACCCTGAAGGCACGGTGGTGGCTTATAAAGACAACGCCTCCATCATCGAAGGCGCGAAAATCGAGCGTTTCTACCCCGATGCCGCCAAAAACCAAGGCTACCGCTTTCATGAGGAAGACACCCACATCATCATGAAAGTGGAAACCCACAACCATCCCACCGCCATCGCTCCGTTTGCGGGCGCGGCAACCGGTTCCGGCGGAGAAATCCGCGATGAGGGCGCCACCGGCAAAGGCGCGCGCCCGAAAGCAGGTTTAACCGGCTTTTCAGTGTCCAACCTCAACCTGCCCGATGCGCTGCAGCCGTGGGAGCAGCCCTACGGCAAACCCGGCCACACCGCTTCCGCGCTCGACATCATGATCGAAGGCCCCATCGGCGGGGCGGCATTCAACAACGAATTCGGCCGCCCCAACCTGTTGGGCTATTTCCGTACTTTCGAGCAGGCGCACGAAGGCCGGGTGCGCGGCTACCACAAGCCGATTATGATTGCCGGCGGCCTGGGCAATATTCAGGCGCAGCAAACCTATAAAGACCGCATTCCCGAAGGCGCGCTCTTAATCCAGCTCGGCGGACCGGGCATGTTGATCGGGCTCGGGGGCGGCGCGGCTTCTTCGATGGACACCGGCAGCAATGCCGCCGATTTGGACTTCAATTCCGTGCAGCGCGGCAACCCCGAAATCGAACGGCGTGCGCAGGAAGTGATTGACCGCTGCTGGCAGCTTGGCAGCGGCAACCCGATTATCGCCATTCACGATGTGGGCGCGGGCGGCCTCTCAAACGCTTTCCCCGAGCTGGTGAACGATGCCGGCCGCGGCGCGGTGTTCAAACTGCGCGATGTGCCGCTGGAAGAACACGGCTTAAGCCCGATGCAGATTTGGTGCAACGAAGCGCAGGAGCGTTATGTGCTCTCGATTCTGCCCGAACACCTCGATTTATTCCGCCGAATCTGCGAGCGCGAACGCTGCCCGTTTGCCGTGGTCGGCACTGCCACGAATGACGGCCGTTTGCAGGTGCACGATGATTTATACGGCAACTATCCGGTTGATCTGCCGCTAAACGTGTTGCTCGGCAAGCCGCCGAAAACCACCCGCAGCGACCACACCGTGAAGCCGTCTGAAAAACCGTTCGACACATCGGGCATCGATTTGAAAGAAGCCGCCTACCGCATATTGAGCCTGCCCACTATGGCCGCCAAAAACTTTTTGATTACCATCGGCGACCGCTCGGTCGGCGGCCTGACCCACCGCGACCAAATGGTCGGCCGTTACCAAACCCCCGTGGCCGATGCTGCGGTTACCATGATGGGCTTCAACACCCACAAAGGCGAAGCCATGGCAATGGGCGAGAAACCCGCCGTGGCGCTGTTTGACGCGCCTGCTTCTGGCCGCATGGCCATCGGTGAAACCCTCACCAACCTGGCCGCCGTAAATATCGGCGGCATCGGCAACATCAAGCTCTCGGCCAACTGGATGGCCGCCTGCGGTAACGCGGGCGAAGACGAAAAACTCTACCGCACCGTTGAAGCCGTGTCGCAAGCCTGCCAAGAATTGGGCATCAGCATTCCGGTGGGCAAAGATTCACTTTCCATGAAAACCGTGTGGCAGGAAAACGGCGAACAAAAAGCCGTGGTTTCACCGCTCAGCCTGATTATCACCGGATTCGCACCGGTGCAGGACGTGCGCAAAACCGTTACCCCCGAATTGAAAAACATGGAAGACAGCGTGTTGCTGCTGGTTGATTTGGGTTTTGGCAAGACACGCATGGGCGGCTCGGCTTTAAGCCAGGTGTATAACCGCTTGGGCGGCGAAGCACCCGATATCGAAACCGGCCGTCTGAAAGCGTTTTATGAAGTAATTCAGCAATTGGTGGCCGAAAACAAACTCTTGGCCTACCACGACCGCAGTGATGGCGGCCTGTTTGCCGCACTGGCGGAAATGGCGTTTGCGGCGCGTTGCGGCTTAGATATCCGACTGGACGGGCTGCTTAGCGGTGAAAACCCACAAAGCACCGTTATCCCTGCACTCTTTAACGAAGAGCTGGGCGCCGTATTGCAAATCCGCACAGCCGATGCGCAACACATTGCCGATCTGCTTGAAAAATCAGGCTTGGCAGCAGGCTTAATCGGCCGACCCGCATTCGGTTCAGACGGCCTCAGCATCCGTTTGAATAACGAAACGGTATTTAACGAAAGCCGTCTGAAACTGCAGCAAGCCTGGCAGCAAACCTCCCACCAAATCCAACGCCTGCGCGACAACCCAGAATGCGCCGACAGCGAATTCGCCCTGCTTGCCGACAACCAACGCAGCGCGCTGTTTGCCGACCTGAAATTCGACCTGAAAGAAGACCTCGCCGCGCCGTTTATCAACTCGGGTGCCAAACCCAAAATCGCTGTATTGCGCGAACAGGGCGTAAACGGCCAGATGGAAATGGCCGCCGCCTTCACCCGCGCCGGATTCGATGCGTATGACGTGCATATGTCCGACCTGATGGCCGGCCGCGTCAAACTGGCCGACTTCAACATGCTCGCCGCCTGCGGCGGCTTCAGCTACGGCGATGTGCTGGGCGCGGGCGAAGGCTGGGCGAAATCGATTCTGTTCCACCCCGGGCTGCGCGAACAGTTTGCCGCCTTCTTTGCCGACCCCGACACCCTCACTTTGGGCGTGTGCAACGGCTGCCAGATGGTCAGCAATCTGGCCGAAATCATTCCCGGCACACAAGGCTGGCCGAAATTCAAGCGTAATGCAAGCGAACAGTTTGAGGCGCGTTTGAGCATGGTTCGGGTGCCAAAATCGCCCTCGCTGATTTTGGCCGAAATGCAAGGCTCGACCCTGCCCGTGGTGGTGAGCCACGGCGAAGGCCGCGCCGACTTCAGCCACTTGGGTAGCTCCGCCGTTTCAGACGGCCTCGACATCGCGCTGCAATATATCGATGGTTTGGGCGAAATCACCCAAACCTATCCGCTCAACCCCAACGGCTCGCCGCAAGGCATCGCCGGTGTGAGCAGCACCGATGGCCGCATCACCATTATGATGCCGCACCCCGAGCGCGTGTACCGCACCGCGCAAATGAGCTGGCACCCCGAGTCATGGGCAAACAGCGAACTTTCCGGCTGGTACCGCCTGTTTGCCGGCGCACGCAAAGCATTAGGCTAATGTGCCCGGCTTAACTGCAAAAAATAGTTTATTGAAGCATCAATGCCATTGGTATATTCCAACCAAGCCATGCCCTGCTTTTGCAGGGCATTTTTCTGTTTGGTATTGTTAATTTATATTGTTAATCCGTAACGGGTTTTGTCGTATTCCGTTTGGTTTTTCAAAATGTAGAAAGCGATGGTTACCAGCTTTCGCATAATTGCAACAATAGATGAGTTTCGGCGGTTTTTTCCCGGCTTTCAGACGGCCGATAAAGGCGGGAAAGGCGTTCATGCGGTAGGCGGCCAATGCGGGCATGTATAGGGCTGCCCTTAAGTCGGACTTGCCTACTTTTGAAATCCGTTCTTTGCCGTTTATGCTTGTTCCCGACTGATGCCGTTTTGGATCCAAACCGAAATAGGCGGCCAGTTGGGCAGCGGTATCAAAGCGTGATGTTATAGTTGAGAGCAAAACGGCAGCAGCATTTTCTCCGATGCCCGTTATGGTTTTCAGGCGTTTGCGGTTTTCGCTGTATCGCGGGTTTGATGAATAGAACGCCTGCAAATCTGCCTTTACCTCTTGTATTTGGCTTGTCAGATTCTCAATCGTTTTATGTATATGGCCTTGAAGATAGCTGGGGGCTGTTTGCCGCTTGTTTTGTTCGGCTTAGGCCGAATGGCAAACAGCCCGGTTCATCCAATATTAGAAGATCATACCAGCTCAGTTGCCCTGCCATTTTGTCTTCCAAACTGTCACGGTCTTTCTCTAAATGGCTCATCCAATCAATACATTGAAGTACCTCACCCTGAATCCTTTCGAAGCTGCCTGAATGTCTATAGCCGCAGCCAATGTTTGGCCTATTGCTTGGCTGCACTGGAGGGCTTGGCCTGCTGCTATCATGCGGCGGGCATTTTCGGCGGCTTCTCGGACTTTAGCTAGGCTGATAGTAGGATAAACGCCGATTGCAAGCGTTTTTCTCTTGCGGTCTATCGCATAATCAAGCCGCCAGTATTTGCCGTCATTGGGTTTGACAAGCAAATAAAGGCTACGCCCGTCTGCCAGCTTATAGGGCTTCTCGGCGGGCTTAGCATCCTTGATTTGGCAGTCGTTTAACGGCATTTTTACGGTACTTTTTTAGCGGTATTTTTCAGATATCGTAAAAGATACTGTAAATTTTTGGTTTATTCAATTAGACAGGATTACACGAGGTTAGACAATTAAAGCCGTCTGAAAACATCGGTAATCAGCCTGAAAACCCCGCCATGCTTGCATCTTGGTTTATGGGGTTAGATGGCAATAGACATAAAAAAAACAGCCCGCAAATCATGCTGTTTTCTTTTGATGGTGCCAACGTCGTGCACTATCCGTTGTTTGAACGGTTCGTCGTTTCTCAATGTACCGGGTTTGCGTTTGAGCAGCGGCAAATGTTGATGTTGGACTGTTTGGCGATTTTTCGGATGGGTACGCCTTGATGAAACAGACATTGAACCTTGATAATAGTTTCTATGTTAATCATTCCCAGGAAAACTCCGCAAAAGCGGAGAGTTTATCAATCATCGGGGTGGTGCACTTTTAGATGCACATTCCCCAATTCCCTGGTCCAGTTTTACATGCCTATTGACACGCCACCCTTGTCCGGCGCGGTATTTGATGACAAAAGCGGGATAACCCGCCTGCGCGATGCGCCGTGCCAGCGGCAGCCCTTCGTGCAGCGTGGCCCACGTACTGAAAACCGCCGCCGGGCGCAATCAACGCAAAAGGTGCGCCGGGTTTGCCGGGGTAGAAAAACAACCCGGTATGCGCTTTGGCCGGATCGGCGGCACGCTCCTACGGGGAATATAGCTCGTAAAACACGGTTTGGCCCTGCGCTGCGCGCTGCTGCAAATCGTTGAGCGCATCGAGTATGTCGGCTGTATTCACCGCGCTGTGGTACGGCGTCAGCCGCCCGATCTGCGACACGGGCAAGGCCTGATCGGCGGCTCTACCGTCCCACGGCAGCAAGCGCACGGCAAAGGGTGTAAATGCCGGTGCAGCCAGCAAGTCGCCAACAGTGTGCTGCACTGCAAACGGCGCGGCGTATGCACTGCTAGCCAGTAGCGCAGCAGAAACCATCATGCTTTTCATGAAGACAAGGCGCGGTTGCATGGATTTTTCTTTGGTGATGTGGATGGCAGGCCGGTTTTTTTTATTGATCCAAGCCTTTTCCCTTCAACCAATCGGCCATCAAATCGGCCAATCGGGCATTGTTTTCTTACCCATTAAAAAAGGGGCTGAAGTAGATTAGCCCTAAATACCACACCAATCCCGCAAGATTTTCAACTGCTCACTTGGTGTGCCAAAGTTGAAACGAAACCCGCATTCTTTCAAGAATAAGGGAAAAGACTTCCGGTCGATTCCGTTGTATTTGCGTAGCACACGCTTGGCCTGATTCCAAAAATTCCCAATGCCGTTGATGTGGTTTTGTCTCTGGGCAAATGTCTTGCCGTGGTTAATCCTATGGTGGTGAAAACCGCCGACATCCAGGACATCATCGCTGCTTAAACTGTCGGTATACACCACACTGTCCGGCATGATTTTCTTCGCAATAACAGGCAACAAACTCTCTTTTTTGGCGTTATCCACGACCACGGTATAAACCTTGCCGCCATGTTTGAGGATACCGAAAACCACCACTTTGCCTGCGGCTCCTGTGCCGCGTTTTCCTTTGCGCTTACCGCCGGAGCAGCTCATCTGACTACGGAACCTTCAAAAACCTGATGCCTCCAAGGCCGAATGATGGCTGATGACGAGGCGGATTTTGCGGTAAAAGAGTATGGCGGTGTTGGGCCGGATACCCAAGACATCGGCAGCCGAACGGGCGGTAACTTCCGGCACAAAATATCCGAGTAGTGTCTTCTGTACTTTTTTCTTAATTTACAGTTTGTTATCTTCATTTTAGCATCCTGTCATGACTGCTAATCTACGTCAGCCCCTTAAAAAATGCGAATTGCCGGTGATGCCGATTTAGGGCAGGTGCACCAGCTTGGCATCGCCGCCGTGGCGGTTGACGGCGGCCACAAACTGTTTGGCCATCGCCAGCTCGGTGCCCCATTTGTCTTCGCCCACATTATCCGAACCCAGTTTGATGTGGTCGCCGTAATACAGCACGATGGGGATGCGGGTGAGTTTTTGGAAATCTTCAAGCGGCACGCCGATGGCGGTGGCGCTCAAAGCGGGGAAACTCGCCTGCACAATCTGCGGCATCTCGTTCTCGGGGAACACAAACGGCGTGCCGCCCGGCTCCCATGCCCCAATGGCTTTCACCTTGTTCAAGCGCATCGCCGCGCGCCAGCCAATGTTGCCGCCCATCGAATGCGTTACCAGTACCGCGCCGCCGGTTTTATCGGCCAACTGCGCCAGCACATCGGCGTTCAAATCATTGTCCAGCGGCCCCGAACCCACCGACCAGCTTTGCTGGAATGCCTGATAAGCGGCATCGCCTGTGGGAAACTGCGCGTTGGCAACAGGGCGGCCGTCTGCATCAAAATGCCTGATGCGTGAGAGGATATAAAACGTTTTATCGTGATACATCGGATTGCTGACCCACGGCGTATCGGGGGCGACCGCCCGGATGGAAAGATTCGCTTCGCCGCTGCGCGGCCGGTTGGGCAGATACACGCTGTAGTCCTTGCGCAGAAACAGATTTTGGAAACCCTCTCGGCCGTCTGCCGTGCTTTCCCAAGTGCGTTTGGACTGCGCCCCGCCGTGCTGGAACACCAGCGGCAGGCGCTTGGCATTGACCGGCGTTTGGTAGAACACATAAGCAAAATCGCCGTAAGCGCGCTGGCCATCGGGCGCCAGAAAGTTTTCCTGCTTGAACGTGCCCGGCGCGGTAACGTAACGCCCGCCCACGGTAAAACTGCCCTACTCCCGCACCACCAAATGCGGCGCATCGGGTGCGGCGCAAGCTGCCAACGCCAACGCCAACGCCAACACAAGGGCAGACAAAGCCGCATAAAATCTCATAAAACATCCTTTATCCAACAACGGCTTAAAAAAATTACCGAAGGCCGTCTGAAAACACGCAACCATTATAGCCCCGACTTTCCTGCCTGATTTAGTAGGAAAAACCCGCATAACGCTGTGAAAAAAATTCAATAATCGGCTGCATGATTCGGAAATGCCCGCGCAAATTTTCAGACGGCCAAACAAAACAGAATACCTGTCTGAAAGTTTCAGACAGGTATTTAACAGCCTGATAAAAGCCGTTAATGAAAACCGCCCCGCCAACGCAGCGCATTTAACTTCCCGTTGCCGATAAAAAGAAGCCGAACCGATTTATAATGGCCCGCTTAAACAAACCGGAAAGCACCCGTTATGGCCAGAACCCAAACCAAAACCGCCGCGCCCCAAGCCATTGAAACCGTTCTCTGGGCAGCCGCCAACAAACTGCGAAACAATATTGACGCCGCCGAATACAAACATATCGTGCTCGGCCTGATTTTTCTGAAATACATCTCCGACAGCTTCGAGACCAAATACCGGCAATTACAACAAGAAGAATACGCCGACCCTGAAGACCGCGATGAATATCTGGCCGACAATATTTTCTTTGTGCCCGAAAATGCCCGCTGGCAACAACTGGTTAAGAGCGCCAAACAAGCCGACATCGGCGTATTGGTCGACCAAGCCATGGAAAACATCGAGCACGACAACGCCCAGCTCAAAGGCGTGTTGCCCAAAGTGTATGCCCGCCAGAATCTCGACCCGATCAAACTCGGCGAACTGATCGACGAAGTCCACAAAATCGACCTCGGCCACACCGCCGGCCGCTCCTCCGATATTTTGGGGCATGTGTTCGAATACTTTTTAGGCGAATTCGCTCTGGCCGAAGGCAAACAGGGCGGGCAGTTCTACACGCCCAAATCCATCGTCAAACTGCTGGTCAACATGATCGAGCCATACCAAGGGCGCGTGTTCGATCCCTGCTGCGGTTCGGGCGGCATGTTTGTGCAGTCGGAAGCCTTTATCGAAGCCCATCAAGGGCGCATCGACA
The DNA here is from genome assembly GCF_015235335.1 of Neisseria sp. 19428wB4_WF04. Taxonomy (NCBI): domain Bacteria; kingdom Pseudomonadati; phylum Pseudomonadota; class Betaproteobacteria; order Neisseriales; family Neisseriaceae; genus Neisseria; species Neisseria sp. 19428wB4_WF04. The sequence continues at coordinate 82,056 of NZ_JADGLG010000002.1, read as the reverse complement.
ACATTTCCATTTACGGCCAGGAAAGCAACCAAACCACATGGCGGCTGTGCAAAATGAACCTCGCCATCCGCGGCATCAATGCCGAGCATGTGTATTGGAACAGCGAAGGATCGTTTCTCAACGATGCCCACCAAGATTTGAAAGCCGATTTTATCCTCGCCAATCCGCCGTTTAACGTTTCGGATTGGTGGAACGAAAAACTCGCCGGTGATGCGCGCTGGCGTTACGGCACTCCGCCCGCAGGCAACGCCAACTTCGCCTGGCTGCAACACTTTCTGCACCATCTCGCCCCGCAGGGGCAGGCGGGTGTGGTGCTTGCCAAAGGCGCACTCACCAGCAAAACCGGCGGCGAAGGCGGCATCCGCAAAGCCTTGGTTGACGATGCCAACGTGATCGACTGCATCGTCAACCTGCCTGCCAAACTGTTTTTAAACACCCAAATTCCCGCCGCCTTATGGTTTATGCGCAAAGACCGCGCCGACACCCGCCGCTACCGCGACCGCAGCGAAGAAGTGCTGTTTATCGACGTGCGCAACATGGGGCAACTGATTAACCGCAAAAACAAAATCCTTACCGACGACGACATCGCCAAAATCAGCGGCACCTACCACAACTGGCGGAATAAAGACGGCGCATACCAAGACATCGCCGGTTTTTGCGCCAGCGTGCCGCGCGGCAAAATCGCCGAATTGGACTATGTGCTCACCCCGGGGCGTTATGTAGGGCTGCCTGAAGAAGAGGACGAATTTAACTTTGCCGAACGCTTTGCCGCTTTGCAAAACGAACTGAACGCACAATTGGCGGAGGAAACACGCCTCAATGCACAAATTGCCGGACAGTTGGCAAAAATTAAGTTAAATGAGGTGGCGGAATGAGTGAGTGGAGAGAATATAAAATTTCTGATATTGCAGATGTTATTGGCGGTGGCACTCCAAAAACAGAAGTTCAAGAATATTGGAATGGTAATATCCCGTGGATTACACCAAAAGATTTAACAAATTATAAAAAGGTAACAATATCATTTGGGGCAAGAAATATTACAAGTGAAGGCTTAAAAAGCTCCTCTGCAAGACTTTTGCCAAAAGGTTCAGTATTAATTACTTCTCGGGCACCTATTGGGTATGTTGCAATAGCAGAAAATGAAATTTCAACAAATCAAGGTTTTAAAAGTCTTGCGTTAAAAGAAATAGCAAATAATTATTTTATATACTATTGGGTTAAATGCAATAATGAATACTTGCAAAGCATAGGAACTGGTACAACATTTTTAGAAATATCAGGAAATACTTTAAAAAATATATCAATATTACTCCCCCCGCTTCCCGAACAAAAAGCGATAGCCGATGTATTATCCGCACTAGACGATAAAATCGACCTGCTGCACCGCCAAAACCACACCCTGGAACAAATGGCAGAAACCCTGTTCCGCCAATGGTTTGTGGAAGAAGCACGGGAAGATTGGGAGGAAAAGCCATTAAGCAGTATTGCAACTTTTACCAATGGTTTGGCTTGTCAAAAATTTCCCGTTCAAATCGGAGAGCGAGGTTTACCCGTTTTAAAAATTAAAGAATTGACTTCAGGTATTAGCGATAGTTCGGATTGGGCAACGGAAACAGTTAAATCTGAATATATTGTTGAAAATGGGGATATTATTTTTGCTTGGTCGGCATCACTAATGGTAAAAATTTGGTCTGGGCAAAAATGTGTATTGAACCAGCATTTATTCAATGTGAAATCAAAAGATTATCCAAAATGGTTTTATTACGAATGGTGTAAATTTCATTTGGCGGAGTTTATTTCAGTAGCACAAAGTCATGCTACAACCATGGGGCATATCAAACGCAAAGATTTGGACGAAGCAATGGTCAAAATCCCTTCATCTGAAACATTAGCCACAATGAGCCAAACTATGAAGCCATTGCTTGATAAACGTATTGTTAATTCCCAACAAATCCAAACCCTGGAAACCCTGCGCGATACCTTATTACCCAAACTGATCAGCGGCGAAGTGCGCGCGGCTTTTCAGACGGCCTGAAAGCTTTTATATCCGTTGCGGAGAAAATCATGAGCCACAATCTTTTCGAACAAGCCAAACAACACGACGAACACGGTATCGAATTTTGGTCGGCACGGACATTGCAGGATATTCTGGAATACAGCGAATGGCGTAATTTTTCCAAGGCCATTGACCGCGCCATAACAGCTTGTAAAAAATCAGGAAGCCTACCCGAAGACCATGTTTGTTGAGGTCAACAAAATGGCGGTAACCGGCTCGGGTGCACAGCGGGAACAGACCGGCTACCGTTTGAGCCGTTATACATCATCACAAAAATCAGGATTTCAGGCAGCTTGAAACCGCAATATTTAGGAGTTTCAACAATGAATAAAAAACGATTGGCGGATATTCCGCCCAATAGCCGGAGTTATCAAAACGAACAGGCCAAAGTGGTGCCGATGCAGCTACAGAATAACGAAGCTACCAAGCGTTTGGTATTGCACAGCGCCAAACGGGTTATTGCCGCCCATCAAGCCGAATTACGCAAGTTGGCTGACAAATGAATCACGCGATTACTCAAGAATTTGTTATCGCCGTTCATGATGAGATTTTACGGCAAACCGGCATCGGGAGCGGCGGCGTTCACTTGGAACGGTTGGAAGGCGTGCTGGGGCGGATTGAGCAGCAGATTTATTACAAGCAAATCGATAATATATTTGAAATTAGGGCATGCTTTTATAGACGGAAACAAGCGCACGGCTTTGGCTGTGATGCTGACTTTTCTGGAAATACAAGGTGTGGACATCCAATACGACAGCGGCTTGGACGATTTAATGGTCGATATAGTAGAAAGCCGCTGCTAACATGAAGCCTTATCGCGGATGGTGGCGGAATTTTTATATAAATTAACGGTATAGCGAAAAAACACGATGAGCAGACTTACCGAAAACGATATCGAACTCATGGCTATTGAAGCATTGCAGGCTTTGGGTTGGGATTACCGCTACGGTGCGGACATCGAACCGAAAGGGGCAACGCCTTTGCGTGCTTATGGCGAAGTGTTGCTCAAAGAACGGGTGGAAGCGGCCTTGCAACGCATCAATCCGCAGTTGAGCGGTGCCGATACCGCGCAGGTATGGCGGCAAATCAACGATACCGCCACACCCGATACGCTTGCCAATAACCGCCGTTTTCATCAGCTCCTCACCCAAGGCGTGATGTTGGAGCGGAAAATTAACGGCGAAACGCGCGGCGAAATGGTGCATTTGCTGGATTTCGACGATGTATCCGCCAATGAGTTTTGGGTGGTCAACCAAATCACCATCAAACACGGGCAGCACGAACGGCGGCCGGATGTGGTGCTGTATGTCAACGGTTTTCCTTTGGTGGTGATGGAATTGAAAAATGCGGCCAACGAACACGCCACCGTGGCTGCGGCCTTCCGCCAAATCCAGACTTATCAGGCGCAGTTGCCGTCTTTATACACTTTCAATGCGTTTAATGTGGTTTCAGACGGCCTGGAGGCGCGTGCCGGCACATTATCGGCCGATTTGTCGCGCTATATGGCATGGAAAAGCCACAACGGCCAAACCGAGGCCGAACGCACCGAGCCGCAGTTAAACGTGTTGATAAAAGGCTTGCTCAACCCGGTTATGCTGTTGGATATGCTGCGCCATTTTATTGTGTTTGAAGACATGAAACACGAAGCGGCAGACGGCACGGTAACCGTTAAACCGGTGAAGAAAATGGCGGCGTATCATCAGTATTACGCGGTGAATGCGGCGGTGTTGTCCACTTTGCGCGCGGTGGGGCAAAGCCTGCCCGCCACCGCAGGCGCTTATGCCGCCGAAGTGGCGGTACACGGCAGGCCGAACACCGTTACCGATGCCAAACAGGGCGATAAAAAAGCGGGCGTGGTGTGGCATACGCAGGGTTCGGGCAAATCGTTATCGATGGTGTTTTATGCGGGAAAAATCGTTTTGGCGCTGGATAATCCGACCATCGTGGTGGTAACCGACCGCAACGATTTGGACGACCAATTGTTCGGCACGTTTTCGGCAGCCAAAGATTTGCTGCGGCAAGCGCCGAAACAGGCCGAATCGCGCGAAGACTTGAAACAATTGTTGTCGGTGAAATCGGGCGGCGTGGTGTTTACCACCATCAATAAATTCCAGCCTGATGACGGCAAAAGCGTGTATGAGCAATTATCCGACCGCAGCAATATTGTGGTCATCGCCGACGAGGCGCACCGCTCGCAATACGGTTTTTCTGCCAAAGAAGCGGATATTAAAAACGAAAACGGCAAGGTAACGGGCAAGCGCACGGTTTACGGTTTTGCCAAATATATGCGCGATGCGCTGCCCAACGCCACGTATTTGGGTTTTACCGGCACGCCGATCGAAAGCTATGATGTGAACACGCCGGCGGTGTTCGGCAATTATGTGGATATTTACGATATTTCGCAGGCGGTGGAAGACGGAGCAACGGTGCGGATTTTCTATGAAAGCCGTTTGGCGAAAATTCATTTGGATGATCAGGGCCGCGAGCTGATCCGCCAATTAGACGAAGAATTGGACGAGCAGGAAGAAGCCGCGCCGAACCAAGCCGAAAAACGCAAATGGGCAAGAGTGGAAGCGATTGTCGGCAGCAGCGGGCGCCTTAAAGAAGTGGCCAAAGATATCGTTCAGCACTTTGAAGCCCGCCTGAAAGCCAATGCAGGACAAGGCAAAGGCATGATCGTGGCGATGTCGCGCCGGATTGCCGTTAATCTGTATAAAGAAATTGTGGCGATTAAACCAGAATGGCACAGCGATGAGCTTAAAGCCGGCGCCATTAAAGTGGTCATGACCTCTTCGGCTTCAGACGGCGCCGATATGGCCAAGCACCACACCAGCAAAGGCGACCGCCAACAACTGGCTTTGCGCATGAAAAACGATGACGATCCGCTCAAACTGGTGATTGTGCGCGATATGTGGCTCACGGGCTTTGATGCGCCGTGTATGCACACGCTCTACATCGACAAACCCATGAGAGGGCACAATCTGATGCAGGCGATTGCCCGCGTGAACCGTATACACCGCGATAAAACGGGTGGTTTGGTGGTGGATTATCTGGGCATTGCCGCCGATTTGAAAAATGCCCTGAGTTTTTACGCCTCCGCCGGCGGCCGCGGCGAGCCGGCCTTGCTGCAAGATGAGGCGGTGCTGGTGTTGCGCGAAAAAATGGATGTGCTGGAAGATATGCTGCACAGCTTTGATGCGGCGGAATATTTTACCGCCGATACCGCGCGCAAATTAGCCGTTATATTGGAAGCCGAAGATTTTATTTTGGGGCTTGACCAAGGGCGCGGCAAAGAACGTTTTCTGGCGGCGGTGTTGGCGGCTTCCAAAGCCTTTGCTTTGGCCGTGCCGCATGATACAGCCATGGAATATGCGCCGCTTTTGGCGTTTTATCAGGCGGTGAAGGCGCGTTTGGCGAAATTTACCGCCGGAGCGGGCGGCAATAATATTCAAGACGATTTGACGCAACGCGTGCGCCAAACCATCGATCAGGCTCTGGTAAGCGAATCGGTGGTGGATATTTTTGATGCGGCAGGCATTCAAAAGCCCGACATCAGCATTTTATCCGATGAATTTATGGAAGAAATGCGCGGTTACCGGCATAAAAACGTGGCATTGGAAACCCTGAAAAAACTACTGAACGATGAAATCAAAGTGCGCAGCCGAAAAAGCGTTACCGAAGGCAAAAAACTGGCACAAATGCTGGATAATGCGATTAAAGGCTATCAAAACAAGGTATTGACCGCAGCCGAAGTGATTGATGAGCTGATTAAACTGGCAAAAGAAATCCAATCATCCGACAAACTGGCCGAAGAATTGGGTTTAAGCGAGTTTGAATTTGCCTTTTATTCTGCCGTGGCCGCCAACAACAGCGCCAAAGAATTGATGGGAAAAGACAAATTGCGCGAATTGGCAGTGGTGCTCACCAACCAAATCCGCAACAGCGTAACGGTGGATTGGTGGAATCGGGAAGATGCCAGAGCGAAAATCCGCGTGATGGTCAAGCGGTTGCTGAAAAAATACGGCTATCCGCCCGATATGGAGCAGCTCGCCACCGAAACGGTATTGAAACAGGCGGAAATGATGGCAGCGGAAATGGTGTGATAACGGCGTTTGAACGGTTCTGATACCGATAAACTGCAAAGGCCCGTCTGAAAACAAAGCATCTGTTTTCAGACTGGCCTGATGTGTAGGAAATTCCAGCGTTGTTTACACTTTCCGTTTTTTGCATGCAGACCCATTTTGGGATTTTTGAGGGTTGTCAAGAATGCCGAAAGGCACGGCGAAGCCGCATCGTTCTTGAGAATGCTCGAAAATCACGAAACCATCATTCCAGCAAAAAAACAAAAGCTGTTTGGCATAAAAAGTGTAAACAACCCGACCTTTTCCAACAGCGGTTAGTGGGTTGATACAGGCAGCCGCTTTCGCCCGAAACGGCCTGCGCCGGTGCCGTTGCAGTGGAAAAAAGGGCTTTGCCCGCATAGGCCTCACATTTTTCCAGCCGTGCCTGCATGTTTTCAGACGGCCTCAATCTGCTTCAAGGCCGTCTGAAAAGCATCGGCAGAGCAAACGCCTAATCGTGGATTTTTACGCCGCCCAGCCATTTCACCCGCTCGGGGTCGCGGTGGTCGAAAAACAGGCTTGCGCCGGTGTCGAGTGCGGCAATCTGCTCCCTATCCTGCCCGTTCAGCTCGAAATCGAAAATCTGCCACGCGCTCGGGGGTGGCCGATTTGGGAATCACCTGCGCCACGCTTTTGCCGTGCTTGGCGGCAATGGCCGACAGCACGGGATGCTTGAAAATATCGTTGCACCCCTCGGTAAACGAAGCCCACGATTGGGTGAGGATGCCGTGTTCGGCATGAAACGCCCGCTCGTTTTCGCGCTGATAGAAAGGGTGCATCTCAATCTGATTGACAGCGGGGGCGATGCGGTTGTGCACCATCAAATCCATCACACGGTCGGGGTGGAAATTGGAAACGCCGATGGCGCGGATTTTGCCCGCCATGCGCCGTGCACATTAGCAGGGCAAACCCGCAAGGCCTTATGAATTTTTTTCAGCAATCACACCCTTGCAGCCCGCATGCACACGCTGTTATCCGTCATCGCTTTTCGGCGCATTCGGGATTCAGCCCGATATTGCCCGAACAAACTCCGCCGTGTCTGCGCGGGGTTTGCTGGCGGCCTGCAGCGGCCAAGCAAACAGCCCAACCCTTATGTTTTCTGCGCCTGCGCCCGTTTTGCCGCCAAAAAATTCCAATATGGCAATCCATTGATTACCCAACACGGCAAAACCGTTTGAGCGGCGGTGCCAATATCGTTATGCGGTTATAAAGCAGCGGCCGCTGCCCGCAGGCCGCGCAGACACCGCGCACCGCTTTAACCGTGATGATTAAGGTTTTGCAAAACCATCGAGGCCGTCTGAAATTATTGTTCAGACGGCCTCGAAATGTTCAAACCATTAACGCGTTACCGGTTTGTAGCGTATCCGTTTCGGTTTTACGCCCTCTTCGCCCAGGCGGCGTTTTTTATCGGCCTCGTATTCCTGATAGTTTCCATCGAAAAACACCCATTTGCTGTCGCCCTCACAGGCCAAAATATGGGTGGCGATGCGGTCGAGAAACCAGCGGTCGTGAGAAATCACCATCACGCTGCCGGCAAATTCCAACAAAGCATCTTCCAGCGCGCGCAGGGTTTCCACATCCAAATCGTTGGAAGGCTCATCCAGCAGCAGCACGTTGCCGCCGGAGAGCAGGGTTTTGGCCAGGTGCAGACGGCCGCGCTCGCCGCCGGATAAATTGCCGGCGGTTTTGCTCTGGTCGCTGCCTTTGAAGTTGAAACGGCCGAGATAGGCGCGCGCGGGAATTTCAAACTGGCCCACCTGCAGAATATCGCGGCCTTCGGCGATGTTGTCGAACACGGTTTTGTCGTTTTGCAAACCGTCGCGGCTTTGATCAATCAGGCTCATTTTCACGGTTTGGCCGATTTTCACTTCACCGGAATCGGGCTGCTCTTTGCCCGAAATCATCTTAAACAAGGTGGATTTTCCCGCGCCGTTGGGGCCGATGATGCCGACAATCGCGCCGGGCGGCACTTTGAAACTCAAACCGTCAATCAGCAGTTTGTCGCCGAACGATTTGGAAACATTCGAAAATTCAATCACTTCATTGCCCAAACGCTCGGCCACGGGGATAAAGATTTCCTGCGTTTCGTTGCGCTTTTGGTATTCGTAATTGCTCATTTCTTCAAAACGCGCCAGCCGCGCTTTCGATTTGGCCTGACGGCCTTTGGCATTTTGGCGCACCCATTCCAGCTCCTGCTTCATGGCTTTGATGCGGGCGGCTTCAGATTTGGCCTCATGTGCCAAACGCTGCTCTTTCTGCTCCAGCCAAGAAGAATAATTGCCTTTCCACGGGATGCCGTGGCCGCGGTCGAGCTCCAAAATCCATTCGGCGGCGTTGTCTAAAAAATAGCGGTCGTGGGTAACGGCCACCACCGTGCCGGGGAAGCGCACCAAAAACTGCTCCAGCCATTCCACCGATTCCGCGTCCAAATGGTTGGTCGGCTCGTCCAACAGCAGCATATCGGGTTTGCTCAACAACAGTTTGCACAAGGCCACGCGGCGTTTTTCGCCGCCGGAGAGCACGCCGATTTTGGTATCCCATTCAGGCAGGCGCAGCGCATCGGCGGCGATTTCCAGCTCGTGTTCCGCACCGCCGCCGCTGGAAGAGCCGGCCGCGATAATTGCTTCCAAACGCCCCTGCTCTTCGGCCAGCGCATCGAAATCGGCATCAGGGTCGGCATAGGCGGCATACACTTCTTCCAAACGTTTCTGCGCCGCCGCCACCTCGCCCAAGCCGCTTTCCACTTCTTCGCGCACGGTTTTTTCGGGGTCTAATTCAGGCTCTTGCGGCAAATAGCCGATTTTGATGCCGCCCATCGGCACGGCCTCGCCTTCAAATTCTTTGTCCACGCCGGCCATAATGCGCAACACGGTGGACTTGCCCGCGCCGTTCAAGCCCAGCAGGCCGATTTTGGCACCGGGAAAAAACGACAGCGAAATATCTTTGATGATGGTTTTCTGCGGCGGAACAACCTTGCTCACGCGCAGCATGGAATAAACATATTGGCTCATATCAACCTCTGGGTTCAAAAATAACTCAATAGTCATTTGGCGCAGCCTCTGCCGATCAGCGGGGCGCAAAGGCTGCCGCCTTGCAAGCACGGCCTGCGGCGCACCTGCCCGATGCCCGCCCGGCCGTCTGAAACGGCTGCACCGCCGCCCTACCTGCCCTGAAGCAATCCGGCCATATCCGGCTGAAAGGTTTTCAGACGGCCTGGAATTTTACTGCTGCAGCCTGAAAAATCCGGCGGTGCAGGGGCAGCCCGTTTCGGGCATGATGCCCGACCGGCGGGCGGGGTTGCCAAAAGATGCCGGAGTGCGGCGGCAACACCAACCGGTATTCAAAAATACCGTTATCCCGACATCCGAGGCCGTCTGAAAACGGCACGGGCAGACGGAATACAGACACAACCGCAGGCCGTCAAAACCCAGCCGAAATGCAGCAGCATCGTATCTCGGGCGGTCAGTCGATTTTCACATAGGCCACCGACAAAACCTCGATTACCTCCCTGCCTTCGGGGCCGTGCAACACCACTTCGTCGCCTTCGCGTGCTTTAATCAGGCAGCGCGCCAGCGGCGACACCCATGAAATTTTGTTTTGGGCGGCATCTATTTCATCGATGCCGACAATTTTTACCACCTGCCCGCTGCCGTTGCCCCGCAACAATTCTACCGTGGCGCCGAAAAATATTTGGTCGGTGGCCTCGCGGGTTTCAGGGTCGATCACCTGCGCCGCTTCCAGGCGTTTGGTTAGAAAACGGATACGGCGGTCGATTTCGCGCATACGGCGTTTGCCGTAAAGGTAATCGCCGTTTTCGCTGCGGTCGCCGTTGCCCGCCGCCCAGTTTACAATCTGAACGATTTCGGGGCGCTCTTTGTGAACCAGGCTGTAGAGTTCGTCTTTCAAAGCCTGCCAGCCTGCGGGGGTGATGTAGTTGGGAGGGGTTCCGCTCATTGCCGATGCCGTCTGAAACGTGTAAGAAGGGCATTTTAACCGATTGGCGCGTTTTTTTCAGACGGCCTTCACCGCTCCGGCCTACCGCGCCGCAACCCGCTCCGATTTCATTTATAAATACATTATAAAACATAATCTTATGCTATGTTTTCAAAGCAGGAAGCCGCAATATTGGCCACGGGCGGGCGGCCCTGCGCCCGAGCGGTCAATATCTCGGCAGGGTCGAATCTACCCGCAGCGACCAGGCATCAATGCCGCCTTGCAGGTTATACAGTTCGTCAAAACCCGCATCGGCCAGATACATGGCTGTGTGCAGACTGCGCACGCCGTGGTGGCAATACACCACAATCGGGCCTTCATCGGGCAGCTCGTTATGGCGCAGCGGAATCAGGTTCATGGGAATGTGTGTATGGCCGGGCAGCGCGCAGAGCGCAACTTCTTCATCGGTACGCACATCCAGCAGGGTCAGCACTTTGCCTTCGGCCAGCCATTGCTGCAATTGTTCGGGAGTGATTTGTGGAATCATGATGTGTTTAAGCGTGTGGCGAGGCCGTCTGAAAAGCGTTCAGACGGCCTCTAAACCTTTGCGGATTCAAGCCCCGCCGAAAAATCGTCTGCACGGGGCCGGGTTTCCGATGCGGGCAGGTTGCGCGGTTAAAACTGAAACTTGCCGGCGGCAGGAGCGTTCAGATAAGGGATATAGGTATCGAACAGCGTGCGCTCGGTAAAGGCTTCGCCGTTTCGGGTAATCAGCAAAGCGCGCTGGACGGGCTTGCCGCCCGCCACCACCACCATGCGGCCGCCGTTTTTGAGCTGGTTTTTCAAGGCTTCGGGCACGGCAGGCACGGCACCGCCGATATACACGGCATCAAACGGTGCACTTTCGGAAACACCCGCCAGGCCGTCGCCTGTTTGATAAACCACGTTGTCGAAACCGAGGCCGTCCAGCACGTTTTTGGCGCGCTGCTGTTGCTCGGCATCGATATCTACCGTAACAACGCTGCCGCCCAGTTTATGCAGCAGCGCGGTGGCGTAACCCGAGCCGGTGCCGACTTCCAACACGCGCTCTCCGGCTTTCAGCACCAGCCCCTGAATCAAACGGGCAACAGTTTTCGGCTCGAGCATACTGCCGCCGTTGGGCAGCGGCAGCGCGGTATCGGCATAGGCATAAGCCTGCTGTGCTTCGCCGACAAAACGCTCGCGCGGCACTTCGGCCAATGCGTCTAAAACATCAAAATCCAACACATCCCAGGGGCGGATTTGTTGTTCTACCATATTGAAACGTGCTTGTTCAAAATTCATGCCTTGCTCCGTGGTGGTTGGGTGTCGGGTTTGGTTTTCGGATTATACGGCGTTTTATGCGGCCGCAACAATGTTTCAGACGGCCTTGCAATGCCTTAAACCCTTGCCGGCGGTATGTTTTGCCGCCGGCAGCAGATCTTTTCGGTTACGGTTCCGGGCGGCAGAACGATTCCATCGCCCGCCTCGGCGGCTTGCAAAACCGCTTCCTTTGAGCCGCGCCGCAGCAAAATAAAAAACTCACTGCTAAGCACCGTATTGCGCCCACAGTTGCTCTTGCAGGTTCATCTCTTCTCCGCCGGCGGCAGGTTCGGCACGCGCATAGCTGCCGTCCGGCCGCATCAGCCACGCCTGCCGGTTGTCCTGCAGGGCGAGGGTGAGGCCTTCGCGTATCACGCGGGCTTTGAGGGCGGCATCTTCGATGGGGGTGCAGGTTTCGATGCGGCGGAAGAAGTTGCGCCCCATCCAGTCGGCGCTGGAAATATAGGTGTTTTCTTCGCCATCGTTATAAAAATAATATACGCGCGAATGCTCGAGCTGGCGGCCGATGATGGAGCGCACGCGGATATTGTCCGACAGGCCGGGCACTTCGGGGCGCAGCGCGCACATGCCGCGCACAATCAAATCAATCTGCACCCCTGCGGCGCTGGCAGCGTAGAGCGCTTCGATGATGCCGGGCTCGATTAGTGAATTCATCTTGGCGATAACCCATGCGGGGCGGCCCTCTTGGGCGTGGCGCATTTCGCGCTCTATGTTTTCTATCAGCATAGTGTGCAGCGTAAACGGGCTCTGATAGAGTGTGTTCAGACGGCCGGGCTGCCCCAAGCCTGTGATTTCCAAGAATAATGTATTCACATCGGCGGTGATGTCGCCATCGGCGGTAATCAGCCCGAAATCGGTATAGATGCGCGAAGTGCCTTGATGGTAGTTGCCCGTGCCCAAGTGGGCATAGCGTTTGAGCACACCGTTTTCACGCCGGATAACCAATGCCATTTTGGCATGGACTTTATAGCCGAACACGCCGTACACCACATGTGCGCCGGCATTTTCGAGCTGCTGCGCCCAATTGACGTTGTTGGCTTCGTCAAACCGCGCCATCAATTCCACCACCACGGTTACGATTTTCCCCGCCTGTGTGGCGCGCAGCAGGGCTTTTATCAGCTCGGAATTGCTGCCGGTGCGGTAAATCGTCATTTTGATGGCGACAACATCGGGGTCGGCGGCGGCTTCCTGGATAAAACGTACCACCGGCTCAAACGATTGGTAGGGGTGGTGCAGCAGCACGGGGGCGGCAGCGGCGGCATCAATCACCGACTTGCCCTTGCTCAGGCTTTTGGGCAACCCCGCCGTGCGGGGAGGGAACTTTAAATCAGGCCGTTCGACCATATCGGGCACAGCCATCAGGCGCACGAGATTGACGGGGCCTTTCACTTGGTAGAGTTCGTTAATGTCGAGTTTGAAATGGCCGAGCAGAAATTCATAGATGTGGGCAGGGCAGGTTTCGGCCACTTCAAGGCGAACACCGTCGCCGTATTCCCTGTCGTGCAGTTCGCTTTGGATGGCGGTGCGCAGGTTTTTCAGGTCTTCCTCATCAACGGTCAGGTCGCTGTCGCGGGTGAGGCGGAACTGGTGGCAGCCTTTGACTTCCATGCCGGGAAAAAGCTTGCCGACATATTCGTGCAGAATCGATGATAAAAACACAAAGCCGTGGTCGCCGTTGCAGATTTCGGGCGGCAGTTTGATTACTCTCGGCAAAATGCGCGGTGCCTGCACAATCGCCATGCCCGAGGCGCGGCCGAATGCATCGTTGCCCACCAACTCAACGGCGAAATTGAGCGATTTGTTGAGCGGGCGCGGAAACGGGTGCGAAGGGTCGAGCCCGATGGGGGTGAGGATTTGCAGCAGCTCGCGGTCGAAATAGTTTTGAATCCAGGCGCGCTGCTCGAGTGTCCAGTTGCGGCGGCGGTAGAAATGTATGCCTTCTTCGCTTAAGGCCGGCTGCAATTCTTCGTTAAACAGGGCGTATTGCTCGCGTATCAGCGCACGGGCTTCTTCGCGGGCGGCGGCAATGGTTTCGGCAGGCGTTTTGCCGCTGTCGAGAACCAAGTTGGGGCGCTGCTTGTGCTCGCGTTTGAGATAGGCCATGCGCACTTCGAAAAATTCATCGAGATTGGACGATACGATACACAAAAAGCGCAAACGCTCCAAAAGCGGCACGCGCGTATCCTGCGCCTGTGCCAACACGCGGCTGTTGAAAGCCAACAGGCTGAGTTCGCGGCAGAGTAATCGGTTGGTTTCAGACATTATCGGCTCCGTAATCAGACGGTGTGGGTATGATTGTCAAATACAGTAGGTAAAGTATAACGTTTTTCGGCAACGGTTTCATAATCATAACGAAAGGCCGTCTGAAAAAATTCAGACGGCCTCATGCTGGGGTATCAGCCAAACGGTGCGCACAGAGAACGGGTTATGCGCCGAACACTTTGAAACGGCCTTCCAGCGGGGCAAATGTTTTTTCGCCTGCAGGGGCTGCTATGCCGCCGAACACCATTTGCGCGCGCAGCGTCCACGAGGCGGGAAGCGCCCACTCTTTGGCCACGGCCGCGTCAATCAGCGGATTGTAGTGTTGCAGGTTGGCACCGATGCCTGCGGCTGCCAGCGTGGTCCATACGGCGTATTGGTGCATAGCATTTGCATGCTCGGCCCACACGGGGAAGTTGTCGGCATAGGCGGGAAACTGCGCCTGCAAACCTTTCACCACTTCTTGATCTTCAAAAAACAACACCGAACCTGCGGCGGCTTTAAACATATCGAGCTTTTGCCTGGTCGGAGCGAATTTGTCGGCGGGAACGATGGCGCGCAATGCATCTTCGGCAAACTGCCACAATTTTTCATGCTCGGCACCCAACAGCACCACCACGCGGGTTGATTGCGAATTGAACGAAGACGGTGTGTGCAGCACGGCATGTTCGACAATGCCCGCCACTTCCGCTGCCGGCAGCGGCAGGGTTTGGTTTAACGCATAAACCGAACGGCGGGCTTCGGCGGTTTGCTGGATATTTTGGTAAGCCATAATGTTTCCTTTATAAAATCTATAAAATCAGATAACCAAGATAAATTTTGATGCAAGCGATTACCACGGGGCAAATCTTATTTTGCTTTTTTGAACTTGTTGTCTAAAGCCCATGCACCGCCGCCCGCAGCTGCCAAATAGAGGAAAACAAAGCTGTATAGCGCTGCCGGCTCGCCCTGGTTAATCAACGGCAGCAGCGGGGCGGCGGGAGCGTGTGCAATAAAATAAGCCGCTGCCATCAAGCCGGAAAGTATAAAGGCAACGGGGCGGACAAACAAACCGAGCAGCAAAAGCAGCCCGCCGAATGTTTCGAAAATACCCGCAATACCGGGCAGGGACATTAACGGCAAACCATCAAGTTGCGCCACATAAGGCAACCCGAAGAGCTTGGCCGTGCCGTGCAGCATAAACATATAGGCTGCGGTAATGCGCAAAACAGAAAGCAAAACAGGTTGGAAACGCGATAAAACGCCCATAAAAAATCCTTAAGATATGTGTGTTTGTTAAAACGTGCGCAGTATAGCCGTTTAATTTTTATTGATATACTATCTTTTTATTGAAACACCGTTTACCAATAAGAAAACATGGACACCCTATTCAGCCTCAAAGTATTCCGCCAAGTAGTGCAAAGCGGCAGCTTCACCCGCGCCGCCGTGCAGCTCGGCATTTCCACCGCCATGGCCAGCAAGCATGTGAGCCATCTCGAAAACACCATTCAAGCCAAGCTCCTGCACCGCAACAGCCGCAACCTGCACTTAACCGAAGCGGGCGAAGAATATTTCCGCCAATGCAGCTATGCGCTTGAAACGCTGGAAACCGCCGCCCGCAAAGCCGCCAACGGCACCGACAAACCGCAGGGCGTGTTGCGCATCACCATGCCCAGGTGGTTTGCCAACCCGCGTTTCAGCGGCTGGCTGGCCGAATATTCCGCACGTTACCCCGATGTGTCGCTCTATCTCGATTTGAGCAACCGACACGTTGATCTGATTGCCGAAGGTTACGACCTGGCCTTGCGCGTATCCGACACACCCAACCCTTCGCTGATTGTGAAGCCGCTGGCCGATATCGAATTTCTGCTGCTCGCCTCGCCGGATTATCTGCGCCGCAACGGCGTGCCGCAAACCCCCGAAGAGCTTGGCAGCCATCCGGCAGTGCTGGCTTCTTATGTGGATATGAGCGGCATCGAAATACGCCACAACGGCAGCGGAAAGTGCACCAAACTGGCCTTAAACCCTGTTGCCCACTCCAACAGCACGCTGATGACGGGCAGCCTGATCCGTGCAGGGGTGGGCATCGGCTACCAGCCCGCATGGTGTGTGGACGAAGATTTGGCTTCGGGCAGGCTGGTGCAGCTGCTGCCGGATTACCATATTTTCACCACCAAACTCTATGCAGCCTATATAGACCGCACGTTTTTAAGCGCCAAAGTACGCAGCTTTATCGATTTTTTAAGCGAGAAAACCGCCGTTTGAACACTGCGAAATATGCCGGGTAAGGCTGAGTGCAAAATTTATTTAGGCCGTCTGAAACATCCGATTATCGTCATTCCCGCGTAGGCGGGAATCCAGTCGTTTTTCATAAGTTATTGAAATAAAATATTTGATGGTTTTAAGGCTGGATTCCCGCCTACGCGGGGGTAGCAGCGGACTTGCGAAGCTAATGGCAGAATTTAAGCATTTCATACGGCCTTAAGGGTATTTTTGCAAAGGCCCCAGGCTTTTTTTAAATTCATCGAGGCCGTCTGAAACGCCTAAGTATCGTCATGCTCGTGCTCAACCCGATCATCTTTTTGTTTAAGAAGAAAAAGAGATACTCGGGCCAAGCCCGAGCATGACGAAATATAAATAAATTCAGGATTAAAACGGTTTTTTTGCAAAGGCCTCGGCCTGAAACCTTTGCAAGCCCGCCCGGCGATAAAAAACGCCGCTTCTTTTAAAACGAAGCGGCGTTTGCCGTTAAAATCAAGATTATTTGCGCAGGCCCAAACGGGTAATCAGGGTGCGGTAGGTGTCGGGCCGGGTGCGGCGCAGATAGGTCAGCAAGCGGCGGCGCTGGCTCACCATTTTCAACAGGCCGCGGCGGCTGTGGTGGTCTTTGGGATTGGCTTTGAAGTGGGGGGTCAGGTCGTTGATGCGGAAAGTCAGCAGGGCAACCTGCACTTCAGAAGAGCCGGTATCGCCTTCTTTGCGTTGGAAATCTTTAACGATTTGTGCTTTTTGTTCTACGGTCAATGCCATGATGGATAAACTCCGAAAAATAATGAACCTTGCGGTTCAGACAAGTTTGCCAAGCCTCAAACCCGTGCAAACTCCTGAAATCCGTTTCAAACGGAAAGCGGGATTATGCCACAACTTTCAGCAGCTTGCACGGATTTTGCCAACCCTTCCGGAAAGCCGGCTTTCAGACGGCCTTAACGGATTTTACCGCCTGCTTTTCAGACGGCCGAAAGCCTCGGCAAACCACCTGCTCGGGATACAGCGGCCTACCAACAGTAACGGCAGAACGGGCGGCGGAACGGATAGTAAAAACCGTCCCAACTGTCGTAATAACGCACACGCTCAAGCTCTTGGCGGGCAAGGTAATTCTGCCACGCCATTTTGTAGCAGGCCTGAAACATCGGGTCGGAAACCTTATCTACATAGTTTAGTCGGAACGATTTTTTCACCGGCGCATCCGGGTTTGCCGACCATTCAAACTGTTGCCGCATCAGCTGTGCGGTTTCTTTGTCACATTGCGCCGCCAATGCTACCTGCAAATCCTGTTCGCGTTTTTTCTGCGCCGCTTCGCGTGCCGCGCGCTGCTCGGGCGTAAATGCACAGGCAGCCGCCAACAGCGCGGCAGACAAGGCAATAAATATACGCATTTTGTTCATAAAATCCTCCTTTTCGGGGCAAAAAGCCGAAACCGTTTCCATCATAAATGAAGCTTAATGAAGCTTGCACTTTCTTGGGGGAAATTACATGCTCCGGCCGCCCGGCCGCTGCACCTTCATTAAGCGTTTGACTTCGTGCCAGCAGCCGTCCGGGCGGTGTTCGAGTTCGGCAATCAGGCCGCTTTCCAAGTTGCGGATGTCGTCTGCGCCCTGCGTTTCGTTTCCGGCGATGCGCGCGGGGGCTAAAAAATCCATACGCGGCAACGCATAATAGCGTTTGAGGCCGTCTGAAAAATCATATTCCGCCCAATCTTCTATATAGAGGCCGTGCCAACCATAGGGATTTAACGGGGCATTTTCGGCAGCAGGCGGCGCAGCCGAAAATGCGATGCCGCGCACCACCGTAACGGCGCACACCTGCTGCGGTTGCAACCCCAAACCGCGCAACACGCCCTGCCCTGCTTCGGTTTGCAGCAGGGCGGTTTGCTGCGCGAGCTTGGCGGCTTTATCGGCCAAACGGTCGTGCCGGTTCAAACCTATCATTTCAGACGGCCTGCCGCTTCGGCTGCCGTAGTATTTGCAGGTTAGTTCGATGTGGCACGGCTGCCCGTTAACCAGAGCGATGAAGTCGGCCGCGCCTGCGGTTTGGCCTTGCGCGTTCTGCACCACGGCATTTTGCGCCAGCAGGCGGGTATGCGGCGCGGTTTCCAGCCAAAACGCCAGCAGGCTTTCGGCATACCAGCCCAAACGGTTGCCGAACGGGCAGCGCGCTTGCAGATAGTGCCGCAGGCTTTCAGGGTTGCCGTCCAAATCGAGCAGATAACGGAAGCCTTTGCCGCCCAACAGTTCGCGCACGCCCAATTCTGCGCCGCTGTGCCAGAGTACGGGCGCGGTGAGAACCGAGGCGAGCGCACGCACGCCGGGGTCGGTCAAACGCCACCACAGGGCGTCGAGGGAGTAGTTCATATATCCTAAATAGGTAAATGAAAAATTATAACACTTTAAAATTATAACACTTTTATTCATAAAAACAGGCTGTTATATCAAACAGCCTGTTTAACACCATATAGCAATGCTTAAAAAGCAAGCAGTTGCATTATTTTAAAAGCCGATAGTAGAATTTTTCAGCAAAATAGATGCTGAAAAACACCAAAACCAAAGCTGTAATTATATAAGCATAATTCGGCCATGATGTCGCTTTATAGATTATGTAATATAAAACCCAGCCTATAATCAAGCCTATCAGCCGGAAAAGCATAAGGTTCATTATCCGCTCCTAGTCCATATTCGAAAACAGACCCGAACCCGATAGCCCGGCTCAAGCCTGTTTCATATGCCGCTCATTTACCGTAATAGCGGAGATAAGCTTTTTCAGCAGAATAAATCCCAACAATCATCAGTAAAATGAAGGTAATCCAATAATCATAAACAGGTAAATCGGTTACTGCATATATCAACCAATATACAGCCGCTCCGATTGCTCCACCCAGTATTCTGAATGTTGACTGTTTCATGATTAGATTTCCTTAATCAGCAGGTATATTGCCACTATTAATATCACTCATAACGGAATTGATATAATTCCTTCCCCAAGCATTGTAGTCAGTTGTTTCGATTACATGGCCAATACCTGCGCCGGCCAACCCTCCCAATACACCCAAACGACCGCCTATTGTGCCTCCAATGGCAGCACCCCAGCCCGGGCCGCTGTCAAAAAACCGGCACCACTTACATAATGCATTTCTTGAATAGTCAAAGTTTTCATAAACCATATTCCTTTAGTTAAAATGATTAAAGCAATCAACTGCATAGTTATGCAATTGTTTCTTTATGAATATGATTTTTTTTAATTTGTTCCCTTTGTTCCCTGTAAAATTTAAAAAACATTTCTTTTCTAAATTTATCAAAACCTCAATCTTTCAAATTGCGTTTAACGGTGTTTAAAAACCCGCGCAAGATATCGATGTCTTCGGTTTGCGTGCCTGCCCGCATAAACAGGCTCTGCATGCGGCGCATCAGGCGCTCGCTGTTGCGGCGGTTGAAAAAGCCCACGCTTTCCATCACGCTTTGCATATGGGCAACCATGCCGGCGATTTGTTCGTGGGTGGCGGGGTTGGGTTGCGCCGCCTGATGCACCATCGGCGCGCCGGTTTGGCTGAACAGCTCGTAGCATACCACCTGCACGGCCTGCGCAAGGTTGAGCGAGAAATAGCCGGGGTTGCCGTTGATGGTCATCAGGCGGTTGCAGCTTTGCACTTCTTCGATGCTCAAACCGAAAGTTTCATTGCCGAACACCAATGCCGCCTGCTGTCCCTGCGCGGCGGCCTGCAACAGCCCGGGAACCAACTCTTTCGGGGTTTGCAGCGGCGCGGTCAGCTCGCGTTTGCGGCTGGTGAGGGCGCAGCTTAAAGAGGTGTCGGCCAATGCCTCGGAGAGCGTGGCGGTGATGCGGGCATTTTCGAGCACATCTGCCGCACCCGAAGCCAACACAAAACTTTCTTCAGGCAGCCTGAACGACTGCGGATCGGCCGCATCAAACACAGGCGGCTCTTTCGTTACCGGCGTGGCGATAAGCTGCGGTGCCACCAGCGTCAAACGGTGCAGCCCCATGGTTTTCATGGCGCGGGCGGCAGCGCCGATATTGGCCGGATGGCCGGTGCGGGCGAGCACGATGCGGATATTGCCGAGATAATGCGGCAGAGCGGGTTGGGGATTGTTCATGTTTTATTTTCGCAACGGGGGTATAATACGGGCTTCGATTTCATTGTTCAGACGGCCTGAAGCCAAATGAAAAGGCCGTCTGAAACGTTCTTTAAAAAAACATTGGAAACCGCAAAACGCCGAGTTGGTTTGCGCATTATTGTACCCGATTGGAAAAGCCGCCATGAACCCGATTTTGAACACTGCCCTCAAAGCCGCCCGCAAAGCAGGCGATATGATGATACGCGCCTCGCGCAATTTAGACGCCGTTAAAACCGACAGCAAAGCATTTAACGATTTTGTTTCCGATATCGACCGCAGTTCCGAAGCCATTTTGGTTGATGCGCTCAAAGAAGCCTATCCCCACCACAAAATCACCGCCGAAGAAGGCGGCATGCAAGGCAAAGCCGCCGCCGAATACGAGTGGATTATCGACCCGCTGGACGGCACCACCAACTATCTGCACGGTCACCCACAATACGCCGTTTCGATGGCGCTGCTGCACAAAGGCGTGTTGCAGGAAGCCCTGGTTTATGCGCCCGAGCGCAACGATTTATATATGGCCTCGCGCGGCAAAGGTGCGCTGCTCAACGACCGCCGCATCCGCGTATCCAACCGCATCGAGCTGAACCGCTGCCTGATCGGCACCGGCTTTCCCGTTGTCGATCAAAGCATGATGAATACCTATCTCGCCATTCTGAAAGACGTTCTCGCCAAAACCGCAGGCGGCCGCCGCGAAGGGGCGGCCTCACTGGATTTGTGCGCCGTGGCCTGCGGCCGTTTTGACGGCTTTTTCGAGTTCAACCTCAAACCCTGGGACATCGCCGCCGGTGCCTTAATCGTGCGGGAAGCGGGCGGTATCATTACCGATATGCACGGCAGCGGAAACTGGCTGGAAAGCGGCAATATCGTGGCAGGCAACCCGAAAGTGCTGGTGCAGATGCTGCAAATCATCGCCCCGCATGTAAAATAAACAGCCGATGCCTTTAATCAAACCTGTTTGAAACCTGCAACATCCGTTTACCGTTATATCCGAATTTAATACAGAGATTTCCACAACCGCCCGGGCAACCTGGGCGGTTTTACCGTTTCCGCAACCGGCCGCCCTACTGCGCCATATCCAGCCGCGCCTGCGGCGGCAGCAAAAGCTGGTAGGCAGGCACACCGAGAGCAAGTGCCATTTTTTCGATGTTCGACAAAGCGATATTCCAGCGTTTGCGTTCCACCGCCGACACATAAGTGCGGTCCAACCCGCACCGCCGCGCCAATTCCTCCTGCGACCAGCCCCGGTTCACACGGAAAAGGCGCATATTATAGGCCAGCACAGCACGCAAATCGTCTTCAGCGGGCAGCTCTGTAGGGGCGGTCAGTTTGTTGCTCATCATGCTTCCTTGTGAATTTGCCTTCACGGATTTTACTTCACTGTTTTAAAAAATCAATACGCCGCAACCAAGTTGCACCAATCTGCCGGAACGCTTTGCTTGCCCACCGCAGCACAGCCGTCAGCCGGCATGGTTTTTGCGCAGGCTTTCCAATTCATCGAGAAGCTGCATAATCAGCGCGGTAGCCGGAATACCGGCTTCAAAATCCCGGCTGATTCGGCGGGCGCGGCGCAGGCGGGCAAGCTGGAAGCCGCTGAACACGGCTTCATCGGGGCTGCCTCCCACCGAAATGATTTCTTCTTCAATCACGCCCACCACCCAGTCGCGGTCATTGTTACAGGCGCGGACGACTTCGTTAAAACTCAGCTGCACATCGTATTCGTATTCTTGGCTCATGGTTTATCCTTTCACACCGTAATGCTCCGCCAATTTCTGCCAAGCGGCACGGTCGGCTCCGCTGTCGGCACGCGGCAGCACAATATTCACGGTCAGATATAAATCGCCCGCTTCTTTGGCCGGAATACCTTTGCCTTTCAGGCGCAGGTTTTGACCGGAGCGGCTGTTGGCAGGGATATTGACGTTCAGACGGCCGGCCGGCGTATCCGCTTCTATTTTGCCGCCGACAGCCGCCGTCCACGGCATCACATCGATACGCTGATAAATATCTTTGCCGCTTTTCACATACAGCTCTTCCGATTCGCGAAAGCGCACTTTCAAATATAAATCGCCGTTTGCGCCGCCGTTAAATCCGGGCAGACCCTGTCCGCGCAGGCGGATCTGCTGCCCTTCACCGATGCCTTTGGGGATTTTCACATGCAGGGTTTTACGTTCGTAGGCCATTTCTCCCTCAGCATTGAGCGTGGGCATATCGATGCTTAAACTACGCTCGCTGCCTTCGTAGGCCGAAGCGATGTCTATGCTGAGTTCGGCATATTGGTCTTCGCCCTGCAAAGATTCGCCCGGGCGCCGCCCGCGGGGCTGCTGCGCATGGCCGAAAGCGGAGAAAATATCATCAAAGCGGAAGTCGCCGCTGCCGAAAGGCCGGCCTTCGCCGAAGCGGCTGCTGTCGAAATGGTGATGCTGATAGCCCTCTGCACCCGTATCGAAGCCGCCGAAGCCTTCAAACCCGCCCCGCCCCGTGCTGCCGGCCTGCTGCCGCGCCTGAAACGGATTGGCCAGCATTTCATCGTATTCGGCACGCTTTTCAGGATCTTTCAGAATATTGTAGGCAAGATTGATTTCGCTGGTTTTTTGGTCGGCATCGGGGTCGTTGCTGACATCCGGGTGATATCGGCGCACCAGTTTGCGGTAGGCTTTTTTAATTTCGGCAATATCCGCATCTTTAGACACGCCGAGTATTTCGTAATAAGTTTTTTCGGTTGCCATCATTGCTTTCCGTTTGGTGTAAATATTGTTTATGCGCCCGCTTCAATGGCGGCGCGTTAGATAGAGTTTGAAGTAATGATACTCAACAGAAAATCAAGAGCAGGCGCGAAAAATATTCGAAAGGCCGTCTGAAAGTTTCAGACGGCCCTGCCGCAATAGTTATTCTTTATTACCGGATATTATCTGTTGCGCGAACCCTTGCACCTACTGTTGCAGCCGATAAGATTACCTAGTAATCTATTCGAAATATTTTATAAAAACAACCGTTTGTATAATACATACGGAATGATGAATGAAACCGGTTATAAGCAATATTATTTGGGGCTGTAAGAAAAAAATGGAACATTTTATAGAAGAAAATTGTCCGCTGATCGATTGGAAAGCAACGGTAAGCGATGCCGAATCCGCTTTAAAGCACAGCTTTCCGGCTTATGAAACGGTGTTTGAGCAGGCGGCATTGCAGCAATTGATTGAAAATTACAGTACAACGTATGCTGAAGCAGAAGTTGAGATGCAGTATAACCCTGCGTATTTAGGGGGCATGATTATTACAGCAGGCACGGCCTTTATTGCGCGGAGTTCGTCAATACTGTGCGCGAAAAGCGCAAATGCCGCCTGCAGACGGTAATAAAGGTTGGTGCCGATCCGCTGAATTTCCGATCTTGGGAAGACATCACCGTGCCGCAAACAATCAAAAACATTTTTTTGATACGCTGGATCGGTAACGATATTCTTTTGATAGGCGATGGGAAGCAATCGGGATGGATTCCCAACGCTGCGAAAGGCGGGCGCATATGTTATCCGTTTGAGTTTCCTTATGAGGAACCCCCAACGAGATTGATCAGAATGGCGGACGGCAAAACCTATCTTACCAATGGCCGTTATGTGTTTGCACCGGAATACGGCAACGGCGTGTTGCCCGAGTGGAAAGTCATCGCCGAACCGGCCGATCCGATAGATTCGGATTGTGTTTCGTTGGCGCCCGGCCGCTTTTTCTATGTAAAGCCACAGGGATTCGACAACAGCCCTGTCATCAGCGAATTTGATACGCTTGCCGGCAAAGTGGTTCAAACTTTCCGCCCCGAGCGTATGAACCATCAAACCCGGCTTCAAAAGCTGGATAACGAATGGTTGGTGGTTTACCGCATTGGAGACGGAGAAAAAGAATACGGTATGGCGCAGTTTTGGAATATAAAAAGCGGTGAGCGCATCGCCATGCCTTTCGGCAGATTGGGGAAGTATATGCTGGACCAAATATTGCCGCACCCGGACGGCTCCACTTTGCTTTATGTTAATAATGCCGATTTTAACGGCTATATTTTACGCGTAGAGAATATGCTGGAAAAACTGATGGCTATGCAGTAATATTGCCAAAACTGCGGTGGATGTCGATGATATTCCACCGCGTTTTTTATCAACGGAATATACTTGAACAAAAAACGGTAATGGAACGTGAAAAAATTTATTATGCGGCGGTGATTCTGACTTCGGCGGTTTCCATTTTGCTCAGCCCGTTTTTTTATGTACGCCGCACGCGCAAGCCGCAAAATGCCCAACCTGCCGAACGCCGCTGGCGCGCGGTGGTTGCCGGCAATCTGTTGATGGTGCTGGCTCTGCTTGCGGTGTGGTGGTTTTGGCTGCGACAGGCATGGTAACCCCCTCCGGCCTTGCCCGTTTGATTTTCACACGGCATACTGCACACTTCACATTACGGAAAGAAAACCATGCACAACATCATCCGCCTGTCTGCCGCCGCCCTACTCTCGGCAAGCATATTGCCCGCATCTGCCGCACCGGTTTACGAGTGTATGCAAAACGGGAAGCGCGTTTATACGCAAAACCCCGGCAGCCATTGCCAAAAAGCCGATGTCGGCAGAGTCGGCCTGTATTCCTCCACACCGCCGGCAAACAATCCGCAGCCCGCCGCACAGGAGAGCCGTGCCGAAAACCACGCGGCCGGCTCAGACACCATACAGCGCCAAGCCGCCCGACAGCAACTCGAGCAGGCACAAAAAGCGTTGGAAGACGGAAAAAAGGTGCGCTACGGCAACGAACGCAATTATGTACGCTACCAAGAGCGCATCCGGAATCTTGAAGCGGCGGTAGGCGAAGCACAGCAAAAACTCGATGCGCTGGATAAAACAGATGATTCCGGCGGAGCAGCAATTTCCCGATAAAGCCAGCGGGATATATTTCAATCGGCATCAAATACAAATACAGCAAATCTGCTTGAAAAAACCAAGCAAGTCGACCAAATGCAGGCTATAGTAGAAATTCCGCAACCAGAAGCATGTTCCCGCATCCCGTTATGGTGTTGCTGCGGTTCGCCGCCCGCTGCCGAAAATGAAGAAAGGAAACCCGCCATCATGCCGAATACTGCAAGACAGCGCAGCAATAGCATGATTTTAAATATGATTTAAAAACAAACCGGCTATCGGCCCGGCAGCCATTGTGCCGCTTTGACCAAATGCTGCGTTATATTCTCAAAATGGCCGCCGCTGTTACGCTCAAAAAACGTTACGGCTCCCGCTGCCTGCTGAAACCAAGTGAGATAAATATACAGGGGTCTGTGAGATAAATGGGATTATTCGGGTTGTGGTGGGTTGGTGTGGGATGGAAAGACTGAAACAACGTTACACCTAGTGAAACAAAATGAACGGGCGAATTTGCCCGTTTTTTATGCTCATAATCCCTTGCTGAGGGATTTTAGGGCGATGTCCAACAGGGAGCGTTCGGCTCCTTTTTGGAGTCGGCCTGCTCCGTTGATGGGCAGGTAGGGACGGGCTGGGATTTTGACTTTTTTTCCGCGCCCGGCTTGGCCGCCGAGGTGGTGGATGGCGGCATACTTTTTATTGCTGCCGATGCGGGCGAAGTCGTTGCCGACTTTGGTGCTGATGCCGGCAGCGAGTTGGCCGGAGAGTTGCAGGGTTTTGCCGCCGTTGTTTGCCGCGCGGCGGCTGCGCGGCCATGATTTGCCGCCCCAGCTTTCGCTTTCGAAGTTGTCTTCCGTGAGTGAAACCATTTCGGTGGCGATGGCGCGCATCATGGGGCGGGTGTCGGTGGCGTTTTTCAGCAGTTTGCCGAGACCTTCCTGCAATTGTTTGTCGTCTAGGCTGATTTCAAGCATTTTTACCCTTTCAATAACTTTAAGACCCACGCCAAGGCGGCTTTGGACAAGCCGTCTTTGAAACGTTTGTCCGCCGTCATTTCCTTCATCGCGGTGCGGGCGATGTCGGGGTGGGTTGCTTGGGCTTTTTCTGCGGCCACACGCGCCATGCGCGAGAGCATGGCTTTGCCCTGATTGGCGTTGAAGCCGACATTGGGGGCGACAAAAGTGCCGTTGATGCGGATACCGGTGCGTTGGCCGTAGCGGGCTTCGCCCGTGTATTCGTTGGTGCCGATATCAACTGTGATGGTTTCGAGTTTCGGGCTGGGCTGCACTTTGGCCGCGCCGCGTGCTTCGGAAAGCGGTTTGACGCGGCAGCGGCAGCGGTAGTCGAGCGGCGGGTAAAGGGTGTCCCACACGGGATCAGTGGCTTCGTACACTTTGCCGTGCAGCAGGCGGTGGCTTTCGCGGGTGCGTTCGTCGTTGATGGCAACGTATTCCCAATAAGGGTGGGTGTCGATGCTTTCCATCATTTCTGCATAGCGGCCGGCCATGTAGGCCGACTGCATATTGGTTAAGTAGATGGTTTTGAGACGGTGCGGGCTGCCGAGTTGTACGTTCTGAAATTCGCCCGTATCGGGGTTGGGCACGTCTTTCCTGCCCCACCAGCCTTTGGCTTGGAGTACGGGGGCGAGTTCGCGGCTGAATTCTTCCAGAGTTTGGCCGTTTTCCAATGCTTTCAGAACCGCACTATATATATCGTCCAGCACGTCCATTTTGGCGGTTTTGGCCACGGTAAAGGCAGCGGCGTGGGCATCGTCGAGCATATCCTGCCAGTCCCACGAGATGTGGTGGCCTTTCTGTTTCAGGTAGGCTACGGCGGCTTCGGGCTGCATACCGAACACGGCCTTGATGTCTTCGGGGTTCATTTGCCCATCTCCTGTGCCGCTTCAATCCTGCCGACCAATCCCGACAAGAAAATCAGCCGCGCCAACTCGTTTTGCAGGGCTTTGTCGTCCATATTCGGATAGGCTGCACTTAAACGGTCGAGCAGGTTGTCGGCGGTTTCGCCTTTTTTCAGTTCGGCCACCAGCGCGGCGGTTAAAACGCTGCCCTGTTCGTTCAGACGGCCTGCATCGGGGGCGAAACTGTCCAGCATCATACCTGCATCGGTCTGTTTGGGTTCGCCTTCGCCGAAATCGGCGGCTTTTTTATCGGTTTCGGGCGTTTCAGGCTGCGGGGCAGGCTGCCGAACAGTGTTTTGGGTTTCACTAACGGAAACCACGTCATCATCAGACAGATTGTAGCGGTTTTTCCAATAGCTTTCGCTGAACTGTACGCCGCAGTTGACCAATATTTGGTCGCGTTCGGCCAGCTCTCTGCCGCCTTCTTCCAGCTCATAAAGTACGAACTTGGGGCGGGCGGTGTTCTCCCCGTAGTTGAGTGCGATAATCCAGTCGATAAGTTGGTTGATGCAGCCCTCGACGATGCGGCAGTCGTTATCGCGGATATCTTTGGTTACTTCCAACCCGGCTTTTGCGCTTGCGTGGGTGGTGTCTTTTTCGGTGGTTTGGTCTTGGCCGAGCAAAGCGATGGCGATTTCGGAGCGGCAGTAGCGGATAAAGCGGTCGTACACGTCGGTGCTTCCCTGTTTGCCTGCGGCTTCTTTGATTTCTACCGATGAGTCATCGGGAATGGTGGCGACGGCGTTGCCGATCAGCTGTTCCAACGCATCAAGCAGCTTTTCGGTGTCGTTTTCGGTATTGCTGCGCGGTTCGCGGCCGATAATCCACGGTGCGCCGAACTTTTCGGCGAATTCCGCCCAGAATTTCAGTCCGCCGCGCTTGAATACGGTCGGCCAATACACGCACGACAAATCACCGGTGCCGTAGGGGTTGGTATAGCCGGCATTGTGGGTCGGGCACAGGAATTTATAGTCGGGAACCGGTGTCTGTTTTTCAAAACCTGCGGCGGCGGTCAGGTACATCAGGCCGTCTGAATCGAAAGCAAACCACTCCTGCGGTTTGGCGGTGATTTCGATCGGCAGCCATTGCCTGCCCGCCTGCCAAACCACTTCCAGAGGCTGGTAACCGAACATGGCTGCGTCGAGAATATTGTTGATCAGCCGGTAGAGGTCGATATGGTTGAGGAAATCATCTATCACGCGCAACGCATCGGCGGGCACGCCGTCGTCTTCGAGCCGCCATTCCAGCCCTGCCACCGCCGCTTTGCGGCGGCGCACATGGCCGGCGACAACGGCATCACCCAGAAGTTCACGGTAAACGGCGATATTGCGGTGGCCGAGTTTCCTTAAAACCGGGTCGGGATTGGGCAGTAGGCCGCCGAAGCCGCCGGCACCGAAAAAACGGTTCATAACCGCCAAATGGGCGGTAAGGTTTTCGGGTTTGAACTGAACGGTGCCGGAGGTGGTTTTGAGTTTGAAATGCGGTTTTTTCATTTTCAGACGGCCTTGGTAATAACTAATTCAGAAATGCTGCGCCAGATTGTGTGAATGGAAAAAAACCATTCGCTAAAGAGATCGCACGGCATTTTCGGCTTGTATTTGGGATACAAAAATGACAACAACCACGAAAATGGAAATAACAACAGAACATAAACCACCACGACCAGTTGAAATGCGGAAAGTAATACCGTGAATAAGAGGCAGATAAAATAACAGCTGATGATGCATGGCATGGCATGGCAAACACAGCAATGATAATTTCGGGTGTGGTGAATCTGTTCATCTTAGTTATATCCTCTCGTTAATCGGCTGCGGCGGCTGACTTTTCGGCTGGAAACATTGACCGGGCCGTTGTTCAGTTCGCGGCTGGCGTAATGCGCCAATACCAATGCAATTCCGGCGTCGCCGTGGCGTTTTTGGCCGTCTGCGCCTTTGGTGCGGGTGACGGGAATGCGCGGCACGCCGTTAATGAGTTCGAACGCACGCAGGTCGTTCAGAATATCTTCGTCGCGCGGCAGGCCGTCGAGCGTGCCGTCTTCCAGAGCGGCTTTGAATTGGGCGGTATGCAGCCGGTACCAGTTTTCCGACAGCATCACCGGTTCGACCACGCTCGCGCCGAACATATCCTGCATGGCCTCGGCCAGCGATTGGCCGTTGCCGCGGGCATCGAACGCCGCGCCGCGCAGGTTGGGCAGGTGGCGCACCAGGTGGCCGATAATCTGTTCCTGTTGTTTAAAAGGCATATTGCCCAGTTCCAACACGAACGGCGGAACCAGCATCAGGTTCTGCTGTTGCAGCAGGGGCACAATCACGGTGCGGTCGCCCGAGCGGGCGAAGTCTTCGCCGACGAAGCTGACACGGGTTTTGTCGAGACCGTCCAGCAGCGGCTGCAGGGTGTCTTTTATCCAGTCTGCCACTTCGGCCGCGCGTTTGTGTTCGGGCATCAGGCCGAAGGCATCGGTTTGGTCGTAGCGGATAACGGGCGTGTACGGGCTCATGCGGC
This sequence comes from Neisseria sp. 19428wB4_WF04, assembly GCF_015235335.1. NCBI lineage: Bacteria > Pseudomonadati > Pseudomonadota > Betaproteobacteria > Neisseriales > Neisseriaceae > Neisseria > Neisseria sp. 19428wB4_WF04. The sequence goes on along the minus strand of NZ_JADGLG010000002.1, from coordinate 52,640 downwards.
TTTCAATCAGGGCGCGGCTCAGCCATTTGCCGCCGCCGTTTTTGGGGATGCAGTCCAACTCTTCCGAAGCGTCTTCGCCGTAGAAATCGCGGATTTCCTTACACCATGCGGCTTCGCCTTCTTCCGTCCATTCTCTGCTCAAGCGTAGGCAGATGCGGCGGTACAAGCCCTGCTCCACGGCTTCGTTGAAGGTGATGCGGTGGATTGAATACGGCTTTTTGCCTGCCCGCACATCATTAATCAGCTCATTAAACGGGTTGTCGATGCCGTCGTGTGTGCTGATGATGTGTACCTGACCGCCCCACATCAATAAGGCCATTGCCGCTTTGAGCAACTCGGAGAGCTGGTCGTGGAACGCGGCTTCATCGATAATCACGCGCCCCTGTTTACCGCGCAGGTTAGACGGGCGGCTGGATAAAGCGGTGATCCGCCAGCCCGAGGCAAAGCGGATAACGAAAGCCAGCACGGCTTGGCGGTCGTCGCCCTCGACAAACACTTCTTCGGTTTCTTCGATTTCACCCGCCGCCAGTTGGTAATGCTTCGCCCAGCCGGCACAGTCGCGGATAAACTCAAGCGCCATGTCTTTGTTGTAGCCGATGTACCAAGCGTCCATGCCTTTGGCCGAAGCCGCCAACAGCGCGGTGTCGGCGGCTTCGCCCCAGCTCAAACCGATACGGCGCGATTTCTCGCACAACTTCACGGGCGATTGGTCGGCGCACCATGCCTGCTGGTACGGCAATAATGCCATCGGCGTGCGGTCTTCGGTTTTATGTTCAGACGGCCTCATGTGGCAATACCCAATATCTGTTTACGGATGGCTTCCGCCGCTTCGTCGGACAAGCCGCCTTTTTTGGCCTGTTTGGCCACATCTTCGGCGGCGGCCGCCACTTTGGCTTTCACTTTGGCCTGATACTCTTTCAGGCGCGTGCTGGCGGAAATCAGGCCGCTGATTTTTTTCGCACCTTCGGCCATCACGTCGAAGCGGTCGAGGGCATTTAACTCTTCATTATCCATCTCGCCGATTTGTACCAGCGCATCAAACAGCTCGGTCTGCAGCATGGCCGTTAAGGCTTCGGAGCGGGTGTCGCCTTCGTCTGCCGCGCCTTCGGCAATCAGACGCGCGGCTTCGGTGCTGTTTTTGATGGCGGCAAACCGCCTTTGCACTTTCTGCCCGTAGCGATGTGCGGCGGAGCGGCTGATTTCGTAACCTTGTTCCTGCAGCCATTCGGCCAGCGCGGCGTAATCGGCAAAGCCGTTTTCCACCAGCTTGCGCTCGAACGCATGGCGCACGGCTTCCGGCAGTTGTTCCACTGTGCTGCGCTTGGCCATATCAACTCCACACTTTTTCGGGGCGGGCGATGCCGGGATAACAGGCTACGGTGTACTCGGCGATGTCCACACCCAAGCTGGTTAAATCGGCAAACCACAGGCCGTGTGGCGTTTTATTCAGTTCGATGAGCTTGCGGTCGGCCAAATAATCCAACTCGCGGCGCACCTGAATGGCGGTGGTTTGCGGGTAAATCGCGTTCATGATGTCGAGCAGGAAGGTTTCGGGCGTGGTGTGCGGACGCGCTTTGTCGAGCGCGTTTATAATGTTCCAACGCATTCCTTCACGGCGTTGTTTTTCCATCAGTTCTTCGCTAATCATTTTCGTGCGCTTTCCATCTTATAAAGGTCGGTGAGTTTTTCTGCGATGTTGTCGATTTTGGCTTCAAGCACCACTTGGTTGCGGATGTAGTCTTCCCGCAACACATAAGTCATCGGCAGGCTGGCACTAAATTCGCCCAGCTGCCGCTCCATTGACTCCACTTTGTTTTGCAGTTTTTCCATCTGCTTTTGGCGTTCGTCCTGCTGCTTTTGAAATTGGGACAGCAGCATTTTGCCGAACGTGAAGCACAGGCCGAGAAAGGAGAGCAAAAAGCCGACCAACTGCCAAAATTCGATGCTGATAAAGGTTTTGTTGTCCATTGCTAGGGGTATCCGTGCTCGAAATATTCTTGGCAATACACGCAGCGGGTGCAGCCGGGGACGGCCTTGCGGCGTTCTTCGGGAATCGGGTCGCCGCAGTCGTCGCATTCGTAGTTGCTCTTGCCTGTATTTTCAGACGGCCTGTGTTTGGATAAGGCTTCGGCCAAAAATAAGGCTTCGTTTTCAGACGCTTGGTCGATAATGTCGGTCATTGTTGTGGCTTTTCCCGTTGATACCATGCCTGCCAGCCCTGTACCTGAAGTTCGAGCTTTTGGCAGTAGGCCCCGTAACGGACGGCATGGTTTAACAGTTGTTCGGGTGAGCCGCCGGCCGGACGCTCGGGGCGTTCGTGTTTGGCCAGCAGCTCGGAAGACACGGGTGGCAGCGCGGGCTGCTCGACCACTTTAATCGGCGTAACCAAAGGCTCTGTTGTAGTGGCGCAGGCTGTCAGCGCCGATGCCAGTAAAAGCGGCACCGTTTTTTTTAAGCACATGGGGGATTTGCTCCTGTAGTTTGGCCGTCTGAATATCCAGTCGGCGGTTGGCCTCCGCCAGCTTCACGCTTTGGTGTTGGGCGAAATCAAACCACTTTTGCTTTTCGGCGGCGGCTTCGGCGAGCTTTTCGCTGTATTGGGTTTCCGCCGCCAAGGCCGCGCTCTGATAAATGCCGATGATTGCGGCTTTTTCTTTTTCAGCCGCTTCCGTGGCCGTGCGGTGGCCGTCGATGCGGCCGGCGAAGTAGACGGCCAGCACGGTGGCAACAAACAGCAAGGCAGAAAGCATAGTGCGCGCGACCGGGTTAATCGGCATGGCCGTCTCCTTTGTTGATTTGGGCGACCTGCGGAATAACCGCCATGCCGCGTTTGATTAAGGCGTAACCGCCGACCATCGAGCCGTAAGCCCACCATAACCACTCGGGCGTGTCGGCGGCCAATACGAACTTGACCGTCATCATCGTGGCGGCCACATTCGCCCAAAGTTTGGTGTGCGAAATATGGCCTGTGGCCGGGTTGGTAATCAGGCCGCCTATCCATTTGATGAATTTCATTTCAGATGGCCTTTATTACGCTTCATTGCTCGAAAACCCGCCCGCCATCTGAATACGCGGCAGCTTATAGCGGCTGTCCAGCGGACGGCGGGGCTTGCCTTTGTCTGACGGCCATACATAGGCCGCAACACGGCTGCGCGGGAACTTGGCAATGCTGACCTGATTGCCCTGATTACCGCCCAAGACCATCAGGTTGCCTTGATTATCCAGCCCGACCACAAAGCCGACATGACCGCCGCCCTGCCGTTCAAATACGGCGATGCAACCGTATGCAGGGTGTTGCAGGCGGCTGCCCGCATCTGCCCACGCTTTGGCGCGATACCAATGCTGCGGCAGGCCCCGGCCTGACACACGGCAGCAGTGGGCAACAAACGTGCCGCACCAAGGCGTTTCATCGTCGCGCCACCAGGCATTCAGGGCATTCAGCCAATTGATGATAGTTGGGTTGTGCTGTTTGCCGGGAATCTCGGCCAGCCCGATATGGCGGCGTGCTTCGGCTACCCAAGACAGTTCGGTTTGATGATTGAGAGACATAAGAAATCCCTGTAACTTTTGGTTGTGTTATAGGGATTTTGATTGGTATTGTTTGAAAGGGCTTTTAAACGGGTTTAAAAAATGATGGCATCTCGGTTTATGCCTGATTCAGATAAAACGTGCAAATGGCTTTAAGTACCTGCTTTGGTAATTGCGGAGGCAGCGGTAGACAGTCGAAGGGGGAAATTACTAAAGGAGTTTAATATTTAGCCACGAGCCCACCTGATACGATACCCGCATCGTTTATTATTTGCAGGAGAAAACCATGTGTGCCTTTTCTATTCAAACCATGCTGCCGAAAGAAACCTTACAGGCCGTTTTCAACACCCTTACTGAGTCTGTTTCAAATGAGGGTGGTTTCTCAGAATTTCGGCAGCGATTATCGAAAATGCCTGCTCTGTCTCAGACTGGTCTGAATCTACCTGAAACAGACGGTTCTCCCAAAACGGGCTGTTAGGGAAAGTAATCAGGGCAAAAAATTCGGTTAACAGCGTGCAGGCCACTCTTGCCGCAGGCTCGGAAACATTTTGCCAGCGTGTTTTTTCATCTAATGAGAGAAGGGCTTGAAGTGCATCGTTTTCATAAGCCATATCATGCTTACTCATCGTTCCCGGTTCAAGCAGCCATCTATGGTTTTGAAAAAGGTTGAATACTAACTCCGCCGCTTTTTCGGCGGAGATTTGTTTTTGAGCCATCGTTTTCCTTTCGTTAAACAAGCCGTCTGAAATTCTTTCAGATGGTATTTCTTTCATTTTCATTGTTCAAACAGTTCATCTGGTACCTTACCACTTTGCAGCAATATCGTGGTTTTACCCATTTCTCCAGTGTCTTCGTCGTATTCTTGAGCTACAGCCACCACACCGGCGTGTTTTTCGGCTAGGCGATCAGCACGACGACGGGCATCTGTCTCGCTGTTGAACTGAATGGGCGTGGTAGGCTTGAGGATAAGCTGGCCTTTGACTTTGTATTCATCGAAAGGTTGGACGATATAGGTAGTTTTCATTTCATTTGTTCCAGAGCGGCTTGATATTCTTTGACTTGAGTGGGCGTCATATCATGCGGGAGACGCATCAATAGATTTTCATGCTTGAATTGGTATACCGTGAAAGGTGTGCTTTTTGTCACAGTAGCTACATAATTATAACGGTCTTCCAACTCTCCTTTTGTTTTAAAGATTTCTATGGTGCCAAAATTTTCGGGATGCATCTGATAGCGAGTGTCGTTGAAATTCAGCTTACCAATATATTGCCCTTGCCGACCCAATAACTTATTTGGGTCAGTATCTTCTGTATAGATAACCACCTTACCTAAAGTGGGAATGGTTTTAAGCTTATCTGTAATGTATTGGGTATCTTCAATCAGCTTTAATTCCGGAGTAGGCGGTTCGGGACGAGCCACTTCTACTGTAGCGGAACTGGCTTTTGCACCTCCAGTCGCAGCTTCTGGTGAGGGCAGCTGTTGGTTGCAAGCAGTCAGTGCCAAGATGAATAGAAGGTATAAAGATACTGGTTGCTTTTTCATATCAAGTCCTTTAATTAAATCCCAAATAAATCAACTCAAATCCCGTGATACATTAACCACCTGCCCGATAACTTGAATATCGGGGTGTTGGTCAAGGTGCAATGGCATTGGCGGATAAGCATCATTGTCGGAGAGTAGCAACAAAGTACCGTCTATCTGCTTTTGGATGCGCTTGACCCATAAGGTGTCACTGCTGCGAATAACGTAAATATGGCCGTCTCTCGGCACTGCACGGGACATATCCACCAACAAGGTATCACGATTGCCGATAGTCGGTTCCATACTGTCGCCGCGCGCCATCACGCAGCTGAGGTTTTTTTCATGTAGACCGTTGGTGCGCAGCCAGTCGCGGCGGAAAGCTAAATGTGAGGAGGGTTCGCTCACCCCCTCTTCATAAGCACCGTGCCCTGCGGAAACTTCAACTTCGAAAAATGGGATTAAGGTAAATTCCTCATCATTCAAATTATCTGGAGTCTGTTTCTTTCCGGTTAAAATATATTGGACATCAAAGCCAAAATCCAAAAAATACATAATTTGAAGCGCATTCGGATAGGATTTTTCGTTCTCCCAGTTCCAAACTGTATTTTTTTTGACATCCAATTTATCTGCCAAATCTTCCTGACTCAATTGATTTTTAAGGCGTTCTTCTTTCAGGCGCTGCCCAAACATAAACAATCTCACAAAATAATTGGATTTAACTATTGTCTATCCAAATATATTTGGATAGAATTGCATCATTTGAACAAAGATGCTCAAAGATTTAAACAATTTCATTCTAGCACGAAAGATACAGGAGATATTCAGTGAATGCAGAGAAGGTAAAAAAAGGATTCCGCCGGCGCGGCGAGACGATTAAGTCTTGGTGTGACGAGCGGGGATACGACCCGACTTATGTGTCGAGGATACTCAACGGCACGATTAAGGCCACGCGCGGCAAGGCTCATAAGATTGCCGTGGAGCTGGGACTTAAGGCCAAAGATGCGGCATGAGAGGTTTGATTTATGGCTAGCAGTAAAGGAACACGGGTTTTAAAGGTTTTCAAAGCTCTGAAAGCACATCCCATTATCGGGATGAGCAACAAGGAAATTTCAGACGGCCTCGGAATTTCTCCGGTTCATGTGAGCAGGGATTTGGAAGACCTGATTGCTGAAGGTTTGGTGGTCAAGCTTGAAAACGGAAATTTTGCTTATGCAATGGCAACCCTGCAAATCGCAGAGCGTTTCAGACGGCAAAACGAACAGCTGCAAGAGCGGTTAAAGGAAATGAGTTACCGCTTTGAAGTGGGCAGTCAATTTTGAAAACGCTCGATGTCGAGCGTTTTGGAGAAGATAAAAAATGGTACAAGAAGTTGAAATTTTAGATGCGGAGCCGGAAAAAAGCGGCGGAAATATGGCTTTACACAGCACGGAGGTTATGCAGCTGTGGGCAAACGGAGAGGCTTATGATGAAAAAATTTTTATTGAGCGGGGAAAGCTAAAGTTTCGTGAAGCTCAGGAGGCATTTTTTGAATTTGGCCGCGTGCTGGTGGTTTTGAAGGAGCATATGCCACATGGGAAATTTCAAGAAACGGTGCAGCAAGAATTTAATATCGCCCCTCAATCGGCACGAAAAATGATTCAAGCCACCGTGAAATTCTGTTCTCCCCAGATGTTGAAGGCGCAACCCAAGCTACTGGCACTCGGCAAATCGAAATTATTTGAGTTGATGACGGAAGACGATGAGGACTTGCAGCAATTGGCTGACGGCGGTTCTGTAAACGGGTTAACTCTCGATGATGTTGACCGAATGACGATTAAAGAGTTGCGTGTTGCCCTGCGTGAAAGCCGCGATACGGCGGCGGCCAAAGACAAGGTGATTGCCGATAAAAACAAAAAGGTTGACGAACTGGCCGAGAAGCTGGCGAAGAAGCAGGTTAAGGAGCCGCAACCGCACGATGTGGCCGGCGAGCTGACCATGCGCTTGAGCACAACCGAAATCGGCGTGCGCTCCGATATGAGCCGGTTGCGCGATTTGTTCGAGCAGATGCTTGCCCACGGCGAGGCGCACGGTTTCGACCACCGCCCGCAGATGGTCGGCTGTATCAATCAGATTATCAGGGATGCCCAAGCACTGCGGGAACAGTTTATGTTGCCCGAAGAAGCGCCCACCGATGAAACGCCGGAGTGGCTGCAAGGTGTTGTTGAGGGCGTTGAAGGCGGGGAATAAAAATGAATGCGGCAATGACGGAGCGTTTGGCCGAAATCGCCCGAGAAGCCGAACAGCGCGGGCACGGCAGCAAGACGGCCTATTTGAAGGAGCAGGCGGCGGAGCTGGGTTTGAGTTTGGCCACGCTGCACCGAAAGCTGGAAGCGGTGGTGTTGAAGCCGAAGAGAAAACGCCGCGCCGATGCGGGCAAGTCGGCCTTAACGAGGGAAGAGGCGCAGATGATCAGCACCTTGGTGATGGAAACCATGCGCAAAAACGGCAAGCGGCTCACTACGGTGGGCGCGGCGGTGGAGATGTTGAGAGCCAACGGCGCCATTGCCGCCGAGAAAGTTGACGAGGCAACGGGCGAGATAACGCGACTTTCGGACAGCACCATTATCAGGGCTTTGCGCGAATACAAGCTGCACCCCGACCAGTTGTTGCAGCCGGAGCCTGTAACCCGCATGAAGTCGGAACATCCGAACGAGTGGTGGCAGATCGACCCGAGTTTGTGTGTTTTGTATTACCTGCCCCGCAACGGCAAAGACACGGGCTTGAGGGTGGCGAGTTATGAAGAGTTCTATAAAAACAAGCCGGGCAACCTGAAAAAAATCGAGCTTGATCGGGTGTGGCGCTACACCGGCACCGACCACACGAGCGGCGCCATCTGCGTTCGCTACTACTTCGGCGGCGAGACTTCTGCAAACTTGTGCGATTTCTTTATCTACATGATGCAGCAGAAGGCGGATGTTGGGAAAGACCCTTTTAGGGGAGTACCCAAGAATGTGATGCTCGACCCGGGCAGCGCGAATACCTCGGCGGCGTTTAAAAACCTCTGCAAGGCTCTGGATGTGCATGTGCAAATCAACAAACCGGGCAAACCGCGCGCCAAGGGGCAGGTGGAAAAGGCCAACGATATTGTGGAAACGGCCTTTGAAAGCAGCCTGAAACTGGTGGAAGTGGGCAGCATTGAGGAGTTGAACGGTTTGGCCGAACGCTGGATGTGCTACTACAACGGCACCAAGGTTCACAGCCGCCACGGCATGACCCGATACCAAGCGTGGAACCGCATCAAGGCCGAACAACTGATTCTGCCACCCCCGGCGGAATATTGCAGGGAGCTGGCGGTGAGCGCGCCGAAAGAGGCGAAAGTAAGCCCCGATTTGGAAATACGCTTCGGCGGCAGGTATTACAGCGTGAAAGACATTCCGGGCGTGATGGTCGGCCAGAAACTGATGGTGGCCAAAAACCCGTGGGACGAAACCGGCGCACGCATCGCAACATGGGATGCACAAGGCAACGAAATCTGGCAGCCGGTAACGGCACTCGAGTTTAACGAGTTCGGCTTCCGCGAGGATGCCGCCCGACTTGGCTCAGAATACAAAGCACCGGCGGAAACACCGGCGCAGAAGGCCAGAAAAGAGCAGGAAAAACTGGCGACGGGTGCGGCCACATTGGCCGAGGCAGAAGCCAAACGCAAAGGCAAGGCGCTGCCCTTCGGCGGACGCATCGACCCCTACAAGCATCAGGAAGACACGCTGGCTGCGCGCAATACGCTCTATATCGAGCGGCAGGGGTCGCAGATGGATTACAACCGTATGGAAGTGGCCGAGCAGGTGTTGAGCAAGGTGGAAATGGCCAAGCTGCTAAAGCCGCGTATCGAAGCCGCCGGCGGCAACTGGAAACAGGCTTTAACCCTGATACAGAAACAGTATCCCGATGGGGTCGCCGCCAGCCAGTTGGATGCGGTATTTAACCAACTGAAAACGGCAGGCCGTCTGAAATTACACAAAACCGGTTAAACCAAATGCGATGACGACGTCGCATTTGGCGGAGGAAACGATGAAGCAGGATTTTCAGAAAATCGGCAAATCCTACGCCGCCGCTGCCGCCGAAATCGGCTGCTCCAAGCCGATGCTGGTGGCGGTGGTCAACCACGGGAAATGGCCGAAAAAAGGCGCAGACAAGCTGCGCGAGAAGTTAAAGCAGTTTTTTGAAACGAATGGTGCGGATATTCCCGCTGGCCTGAGAAACGAGCCGGAAGCCGCACCTGCCCACCCTAATGAAAGCGAGGACAAAGAGATGTTATTACGAAAAGCAACCTTAACACAAGCCGCACGCCGCCATTTCGGCCTGCCGCGCGACCCGTTTAACGAAGAAATCAACAGCGCCGATGATGTGTTTTTAACGCCCGATGTGCGCTATGTGCGCGAGGCAATGTTTCAGACGGCCTGCCACGGCGGCTTTGTGGCGGTGGTCGGCGAGAGCGGCGCGGGCAAATCCACCCTGCGCGAAGACCTGCAAGACCGCATCAACCGCGACGGCAAACAGATTGTGATGATCGAACCGTATGTGCTGGCGATGGAAGACAACGACCAGAAAGGCAAAACCCTGAAGGCGGTGCATATCGCCGAGGCGGTTTTGGCCGCGGTGGCCCCGAATGTGTCGCCCAAGCGCAGCCCCGAAGCGCGGTTTGCCCAAATCCACCGCGCCCTGGCCGAAAGCGCCAAAGCAGGCAACAAGCATGTGTTGGTAATCGAAGAAGCCCACAGCCTGCCTATCCCCACCCTGAAACACCTGAAACGGTTTTTTGAATTAAAACATGGTTTTGAGCGCCTGCTGGGTATTGTGTTAATCGGCCAAACCGAGCTGGCGCAGAAGCTCAGTGAAAACAACCCGAACGTGCGCGAAGTGGTGCAGCGCTGCGAAGTGGTAACGCTGCTGCCGCTGACCGACGGCAAGCTGGCGGGCTACCTGAAACACAAGTTTGGGCGCGCCGGCGTCGATATAGCCAAAGTGATGGACGACAGCGCCATCGATGCGGTGGCCGAGCGCCTGACGGTAAAGAGCCGCACGGCCAAAGGCACGGCGGAGCACAGCCTGCTCTACCCGCTGGCCGTCAACAATTTAGTGAGCGCGGCCATGAACCAAGCGGCCGAGCTGGGGTTTGATGTGGTTGACGCCGATGTGGTTAAGGGGGTGTGAGATGAAAGAACAATACGGCAGCCCGATATCGAAAGAGATGGTGCAACTGATAGTTACCAGTGTGCACGGAATGATCCAGGGCGAAGATGTGACCTATATGTGTGGATCAGCGATGGACGGCACGTTGATTGTGGTCGATGGCCGCACAGGTTTGGGTTATGCATTTGACCACCATGATTTGTTGCGGCTGGCAAAAGAAAACGATTGGGCGGAGCAAACCGAACCGAAATACGGCAAATTAATTGAGAGCGGCGCATTGTTTTTGCGTAAAGAAATCGCCACCGGCAGCATGGGCGGCAAAGAATACCTCATGCAAACAACTGCCACGGGAAACCAGATTATCGAAAGCAAAGCCACCGGCAAGCGGTTTATGCTGGATTGGCAGGATATTTTGAACTTAGCCATCGCGGGCGGTGTTGACGAATCAGACGAAGAAAGCGGGGAATAAAAATGGCGGATTTAATCGAAAAAACAGTTTTCGGGCTGGCAATCGCACTGGTGCTCGGCTGCCAAAGCAAGGCGGACGACCAACCTTACAGCCCGCCGCCCGCCCAGTATGCGGCTGAATACCGGGGCAGCGACGACACCGCCGCTCTGATGGCCGCCAAGCAGCGCGAAGCCGACGATGCGGTGCGCGAGATGCTTAAAGCCTACGAGCAAGAGGACTTTGATTGGGTGCGCGGCGATGCGGAGGCATACAAATGACACATATATCAGACCTGCTGGTAAGTCATTACCCGTGTTCTGCCGAATTTATCGCCGACGTGCTGCGTTGGCCGCTGGCGGAAGTGAAGGCGGAGTTGGCAAAAATGGAGCGTCGCGGCGAGATTGAAAGCCGCGTATCGGTAACGTATCGGTTGAGCGAGGAAGGGGAAAAGAAATGCGCGTAGAACGGGATTACAGCAACATCAAGGCCAAAGTTTGGCGCGAACGGGCAGGCTATCTCTGCTGCGAGCTGAACAGCACCAGCGGGCAGTTTATTCTGCTGATGGTATCGGCGGATAAAGCCGACACCGAAGCCGATGTGGTTCAGACAGCCTTGAGATGCCTGAGCAGTAATGATTTGGCGGCGGTGAAGCAGGAGGCGGCCTGAAATGAAAATATTAGACCCTTGCTGCGGCAGTCGCATGATGTGGTTTAACAAGCAAGACAGCCGCGCGTTATTTGGCGATAAACGCCGCGAACAGCACCTGCTGAAAGACCGTCATTACAAACGGGAACTAGAAATATCCCCTGATGTTAAGCTGGATTTTACTAATTTGCCATTTGCGAATGATTCTTTTGCGGTGGTGGTTTTTGACCCGCCGCATTTGGTTAGGGCAGGCTCAAAATCGTGGTTGGCAAAGAAATACGGTGTATTAGGAAATGACTGGAAAAGTGATTTGGAAAAGGGGTTTGCCGAATGCTTCAGGGTACTAAAACCTGACGGCCTGTTGGTTTTCAAATGGAATGAAAATCAAATAAGGGTTAAAGAGATTTTGACATTAACTGACCAAAAGCCCCTCTTTGGACATGTCAGTATGAGGCACAAGCAAAACCAAACGCAGACACACTGGATCGTGTTTTTAAAAGAAAGCCATATTGGAGACAGCAGAATGGAAGCAGAAGAATGGCAAAGAGAAAAAGAACATTTTGAGAAATGGGCGAGAAGTATAGGGGCGAATGATGAGCGATTGAAATGGGTAGATGTATGGGAGGGAGAGGGATATTACTTTCACTCCGAGATGGACTACGCTTGGCAAGGTTGGTTAGCAAAAGCGGAGAATGATTTATGAAAGTTAAATGCCCAAGCTGCGGAGCCAGCCTAAGCCTTGATGTGCTGATCGCCCACGACGAAGCCCGCACCGCGCTGGTGGCGTTATCGGGCATATCCGACGAGCTGGTGCGCGGCTGTTTGAAATACCTGACCCTGTTTAGGCCGTCTGAAAAGGATTTGACCTTTGCCCGCGTGGCCAAACTGGTGGGCGAGATTGCCCCGATGATTCGGGCCGGCGAAATCAGCCGTAACCGCTGCATCTACCCCGCCCCGCGCGAGGCTTGGATTTGGGCGTTTAACCGCTGCCTCGAAGCCCGCGATACGGGCAAGCTGAAACCGCCGCTGACCAGCCACGGCTACCTGCTCGAAAACATCACGTTTTGGTCGCCGGAGAAAACGGCGGTAACGGCAGGGGCGGCAGTTCGGGCCGAGTCAGCGGCAGAAACCAAACTCAGAAAAGGTGTAGGAAAGTTAATGGAGTGGTCAAATGAACAAGGAGAAGGAGGCTAGTTGGCTGAAAAAGGAAATCGGTGCGGGCTTTATGCTGCTTTCCGCGCTGAATTTAAAAGGACGCCCGGCTGCGGACGATTTAACGGCGGTGGCAAAAATATGGTACGGCCTGCTGCTCAGGCAAAAATGGCAGCCCGAGCGCGACATACCGAGGATTCGGGCGGCATTTGAAGCCATCGCGGCCACATCGGCGGAATGGCCCAACCCTGCGGAGTTTGCCCGGCACCTGCCCGAACCCGAAATCAAGATGGTGCCGAGGCTGGACAAGAAACACAAACCGACGGCATACGGCAAAGCCATGCTGGAAAAAGTGAAAGGCCGTCTGAAAGACGCGCCGGTCATGAACCGGGATTGGATACACGGCCCACAACACCGCTCGGTGGATGAATGCAAACGGATTTATGCCGCTAGGCAGAAAGAGAAGGAAAAATGAAAACCTATCAAATTGTATTAACTGAAGATGCCGTAAATACCTTGAAAGGAACAGAAAATGATTAAAAGAGAAGTTGTATTGGAAGATTTTTTAAAACCTGAGTTTAGAGGCAAAGATCCGAAAGATTATGAATTTAGAGGTGATGGGAAAATAGTTAGAAAAGACCGTTGGGAAAATGGTATTCATAAAATTCACAATATGCTAGTGGAAAACAATTTAATGCCAGACGAACCGGAGTTTGAAATCGCTCAGGTTGTTGAGGCTGTAGAACGACTGATAACAGCAAATGATGGAGGAAGCCAAAATGACTGACTTAAGCCAATACCGACAAGATGCCAAAGGCAACCTCGTGCCACTGGCCAACATCAAGGAAATCGACCTGCTGCGCGACGAGCTGGTTGTTGAAATCGCCGCTAAGGCAGCACAGGTGCAGGAGCATATCGCCGGTTTCAAACAGCATGCGATGGACGATATCGCCGCCTTTGTGCAGCTTTCCGCCGACCGCTACGACGTGAAGGTGGGCGGCAAAAAAGGCAACATCAGCCTACACAGTTTCGACGGCCGCTACTGCGTGAAGCTGGCGATGCAGGACACGCTGGTATTCGACGAGGGCTTGGTGGCGGCGAAAGCCTTAATCGACGAGTGTATCAACGAGTGGACGGAAGGCAGCCGCACCGAGCTGAAAACGCTGATTAACGCGGCGTTTCAGGTGGATAAAGAAGGCAATATCTCCACCGCCCGCGTGCTCGGCCTGCGCCGCCTGCAAATCAGCGACGACAAGTGGAAACGTGCAATGGACGCACTCTCGGACAGCCTGAAAGTGCATATCAGCAAGCCGTTTGTACGGGTGTACCGCCGCGATGATGCGGGCGATTATCAGTTGGTTAACTTGGATATTGCGAAAGTGTGAAACAAAATATAAAAAGGCCGTCTGACTTTTCAGACGGCCTTTTTATTGCGGTTAGGATTTACGGTTCAATTCATTGATGTTGAGAATAATATTTTCAAGGTCACGCACCATGATTTGGATAAATCCTGCCAAAGCGTCTCCTTTTCTGTCGTTAGACGGATTTTCATCAATCGCAAAACGCATACTTTCCAATGCATCCAACACCAGAGACAGATTACGGTAGTCTTCTTCGGCAAGCGGATAAACAAATTCACCGTTTATTTGTATAGCCATGATTATTCCCCTTTCTCTGCAATCTGCAAGGCTTCGATTAAGACATTGCGTTGGTCGTCAAGCTGTTGTTGCAACAACTTCATCGGGCTGGGCTTGGCCCATTCACCGCCAAATTCGTATTTGTCGTTGACCAGTGCATTCACGGCGGCTTTGGAAATGCCCAATTCGCGGGCGGCTTGGCTTTGGCTCAAGCCTGCGGCCACCAGCTTTTTAGCTGCCACCGCATGGTCGGGGCTGATGCGGGCGCGGGATTTTTGGTTGCGTTCCAACAGGTCGATGTAGCGGTGGGTAAGCTGGTTTTGCTGCAACACCACCGCCATGCCCTGCGCCAGCAGGCGCATATCGGCGGCCAGATCGGGCATACCCTGCGGCGCACGCGGGCGGGAGAGCTCGGCCTCCATCGCATTAAAGGCAGCGATATATTTCTCTTTCCACTGCGCCGCCTGCGTGCCGGTAAAGCCCATGCAGAGAAAAACGAAACCGTCGCGGGTAATTTCGTACATCGGCAGTTTTTTATTTTGGGAAGTCGTGTAGGAGGAGAGTCCAAAATTGGATTCTCTAAACTCATCGGAACAATCCAAATTTTCAATATCACGCAATACGTGAGCGTGTTTTTTACCGAAATGGTTTGAAACAGCGAGTGATGTAGTAATCAGGCGGTTGCCTGAAAGACGTACTAACGGTTGGGAAGACATGATAGAATGCCCTTTCTATTACGATAGGTGATAGACGCGGAAAGAGTGTTGGTAGCACTGCTTTCCACCTGTTCCGCCGATGCGTCAACATCGGCGGAATTTCTTACTTCATTTTTTCTCTTATGGTTTCTTTTACCCAGTTTGAGAAGTCGGTAATTTCTGTCTGCACAAAATCTACCAGTTCTTTTTCTTTCTCTAAATGGAAAGAAACTGTTTTTACAAGCCTTTTTTGGTCATACTTGCGCTGATATTCGGCCTGTTTCTTCGCTTTCTCATCGGGCATAGGCATACTCCTTGATTTTAAAAGCCGTTGTAGTAAAATAGCTTGTAAGAAAGGTGGGGCGAAAGGGGCGCGGTGTTCTGCCACCCCTTGTTATTTAATCAGCTTGCTTAATAAACTTGGCTAGAGCTTAAAAGCAGAATGATGAAAAAAATAACTTTCGCCATTTCTTCAAGCCTCCTTTCTATCTGATAAGCCCCCGAAGTTGCCGCTTCGGGGCTTTGCTTATCGGATAAGTGTATTATCTAGTATTACTAGATTTTAGTCAACTGTTTTTTACAAAAAATACAAACAAAGGCCGTCTGAAACGTTTCAGACGGCCTTTGTTTTATTTGAAAGAAATATCCCCCGCTGCTAGAATACTTTTATATTTTTGAAAATAAAAGATATTTTGTAACGTTGTTTCGCTGTGTGAAACATTGGGGGTAAAATGAAAGAAACCAAAGCACAGAAGAAGGCACGGCTGATTAAGCTTATCCATGTGGCCAAAGGCCAACTGATGATGGATGACGCGGCATACCGCACTTTGTTGGCCAATGCCTCGCGCGGCAAGACCAGCAGCAAGGCTTTGTCGGTCGATGAATTGGAGTGGGTGCTGCGGCAATTGAAGGCGCAGGGGTTTGTGGTGGCCACCAAAGCGCAGGCCAAGCAGGATAAGCCGGATATACCGGTTTACGATGCCGGCGGGCAAATCCGCAAAATCCGCGCGCTGTGGCTGCAGCTGCACGCAATGGGCGAAGTGAGAAATGCATCGGAACTGAGCTTGGCGCGTTTTGTGAAGCGCATGACGGGCGTGGATTACCACGGCTGGCTGGATGCGGATAACGCCTCAAAAGTTATCGAGCATTTGAAGCAATGGGTTGTGAGGGTTGGAGGAAACGTGGCATGACGGACAATCGAACGGCGGAGCTGATTGCCGACATGGAAGCGCAGATTGCTTCTTGTTTGGTGTCGTTGGCGAATATCGACAAACAGGCGGCGCGGGTAACGGCCAAACAGGTTTCCGGCCATTTGAGCCGACATTGGGGCGGGCAGCTGCTGTATTTCCCTAAGAACCACTTCGGGCGGCTGTCGGAGCGCGATGCGGAAATCTGGCGGAAGTTCAACGGCAAAAACCATGCCGCGCTGGCGCAGGAATATGATTTGACGATGCAGCAGATTTATAAAATCGTGCGCGACGCGGCAGAAGCCCACCGGGCGAAAAGCCAGATTGATATGTTTGCTTAGGCACGGTCAAATCGGAATGGCGGTCAGGTTTTGTCCTGACCGCTTTTATATTGCGTTTCTCCGCGCGGTCGAGGGTTTGCTTACCCCTGCATGAAAACGCGCTGAAAACGCGTTTTTTTCGGGCTGTTTCAGACGGCCTTGTTGCGGCTGTTTTTTAAAGCCGTTTAAAAGACCGTAAAACCGCATAAGGCGACAATCCCTGTCAAGCAACGCAGGGATTTTTTTATGGGCAAACTGTTTGAAATTTTTAAATCGGGCAAGCGCATGGGCGCGGACGGCACGCAGTGGAATATCACCGATGAAGATGTGCAACGGGCGGCCGAAGTGTACGACCCGAAGCTGCACGAAGCGCCGGTTGTTGTCGGCCACCCGAAGACGGACGCGCCCGCATACGGCTGGATTCCCAAACTCTCTGCTGAGAGCGGCAGCCTGTCGGCGGAGTTCGCGCAGATGGACGATGACTTCGCGGCGGCGGTTAAGGCAGGCCGCTATAAAAAGGTGTCGGCTTCGTTCTGGCCGCCCGGCCACCCCAACAACCCCGTGCCCGACAGCTACTACCTGCGCCATGTGGGCTTTCTCGGCGCGCACCCGCCCGCCGTTAAGGGTTTGCGCCAAATCGAGTTTGCCGACGGCGAAAGCGGGCTGGCGGAGTTTTCTGAGTATGCCCACCGCACTACGGCTTCGATTTTCCGCCATCTGCGCGATTGGCTGATCGAGCAATACGATATTGCCACCGCCAATCAGGTGGTGGCGGATTGGGAAATCCGCCAAATCGAAGAAGAAGCCGCCCGCAACAGCGATATCAATCCCAACCCGGCATTTGCCGAATCCGAAACCCAACCCCCTTTAAACAACCATGAACCGATTAAGGAGACCAATATGGCGACCGAAGAACAATTGGCAGCCGAAAAGGCCGCCCGCGAGAAAGCCGAGGCCGAGGCTGCCGCGGCAAAGGCGGAGCTGAAGAAGCTGCAAAACGAGCAGGAGCAAGACCTGCGCGATGCGTCGCATCAGAAAAACGCCGACTTTGCCGAAGGCTTGGTAAAAGCAGGCCGTCTGAAACCTGCCGACAAAGCGCTGGTGGTTCAGGCACTGGACTTTGCCGAATACCCCGGACACACCACCGCCGATTTCGGCGAAGGTGATGCGAAGAAGCCGCTGGGCGAAGCCTTGCGCGGGTTTTTGAACGCGGTGTTGCCCAAGCAGCTGCCTACGGGCGAGCTGGCCAAAGGTATGCCGCAGTTTGCCGAGGGCATGAGCCACCACGAACGCGCGCTGGGCTATCAGAAAGAACACGGCTGCAGCTATGAAGAAGCGGCGCGCCGCACCGCACAAGACTAACCTGTATCGAAAAGGAAACACAATGAGCAAACATTTGGCAGCGTTGCGCGAAAAAGACGAAGTGCTGACCCATTTGGCGGTCGGCTACCGTCAGGCCGGTTTTGTCGGTGAAAGAATCGCGCCGGTGGTGTACACCGAAAAAGAAGGCATCAAGGTGCCGGTGTTCGGCAAGGGCGCATTTGTCGAGTATGAAACCGAACGCGCGGTGGGCGCGGCCAGCAATGTGATTACGCTGGATCGCGGCAAGACTATGCCGGTGGTGCTGGAAGAGCACGATTTGGCGGCAGGCGTGGACTACCGCGAACAGCACGAAAGCCGCCACGACGAGAAAGCCAAGGCCGCACGCCGCGTAACTACGGGTATCCAACTCAAACAGGAACTGGAAATCGCCCGCCTGATTCAGGACAAGAGTGTTTATCAGGCAGGCCACACCGAAGACTTGGCCGCCACCGCCGCAAAGCAGTGGACGCATAAAGATTCCGACGTACAGGAGCTGCTTGAAGCAGCAAAAGAAAAGGTGCGTGCCGCCTGCGGCATCCGTCCGAATATTCTGGTGGTGGGCGCGCAGGTGTTGAGCAAGCTGCGTATGAACGAGGGTTTGCGCAGCAACCTCTCGGCCAACGACCGCAAGGTGCTGCTCAATATCGATATTCTGAAAAACCTGCTCGATGTGGACGACATTATCGTGGGTGAGTCGGTGTATGCCGAAAACAGCGGCAAGGCCACCAAAGACGTGTGGGGCAATTTTGCCGCCCTGATTGTGCGCCCGACCATTGTTTCAGACGGCAACGACGAAGGCCAAACCGGCTTTGCCTACACCTTCCGCCGCCGCGGTATGCCGGTTGTCGACCGCTATGACGGCGTGGGCGGCAAGGTCGAGTACGTGCGTTACACCGATATCCGTAAGGCTGCGGTGGTGGGCGGCGCATGCGGCTACCTATTCCAAAACCCGATTAAAACCGATTAACCGTTTGCAGGCCGTCTGAAATGAAGGAGTACACCGGTCTGCCATGCAGCGGCGAGTAGTTTCAGGCGGCCTTTGGAGAATAAAGATGACATTACAAGTGAAATTTGAAGACCTTGAAGCAAAAGGTGCGGTAGCGGAATACCACCGTATTGGCGAGACAACGACCATTGTTTGCTCGCTGACGCTGCCATCGGGTTTTGTGGTTATCGGCCAAGCATCGTGTATCAATCCGGATGTGTTTGATGAGCAGGCCGGTATCGAATTGGCTCACCAAGATGCTATGCGTAAGCTGTGGGAGCTGGAAGCCTACCGTGTAAAAGAAAACGCCTTTACGGCAGAAAAGGAGTCTGACAATGGCTAAACAAACCAAACAGGTCATTCTGACCACAACCGCCCGCACCACCGGCAAAGTGGTGGAAAACCGTTTTGTGACTTTTGCAGGCAAACAGGCCAAGGCCAATGAGGCCGTGCTGGGCGTGGCTATCCATAACGCCGAAGAAGGCGATTTGCTGGGCGTGGACATTGTCGGCATCGCGCTGGTGGAAGCCGGTGGCGAAGTGGCCGCGGGTGCGACGGTGTCTGCCGATGCACAGGGCTGTGCGGTGGCCGGTACGCAGAATGTAGCCGGCACGGCTGTCGGAGCGGCTGCCGCTGCGGGCGATTTAATCCGTGTGTTGTTGAAAGGTTAATCATGTCTTTAAAAACCTATACCGCCAAAACCCCGTTGATTATCGACGATGCAACGGGTCGTGAAGTCCGTATCGAAGCGGGCGAAAAAGTGGCATTGACTGCCGAGCAATATCAAGACGTTGCCGCCCATGTGGAGCCGGTTGAAGCGGCTGCGGAAGATGCTCCGGAAGAAACACCCGCACCGCCGGCGGCAGACACGCCCGAAGAAACACCGGAAGAGCCGGAGCAGGAAGAAGCCAAAACGGCGCGCAACCGCAAGCAAAAGGCGGAATGATGCGCTACATCACGCGTGATGATTTGGCCGCCGCCGTGAGTATGGCCGAGCTGGTGCAGTTAACCAACGACCAGATGAGCAACTACGGCATGGAAGAGCCGGACTGGAATATCGTCGACCGTGCCATCGTGTATGCCTCGGAGCTTATCGACGGCCATATCAGCGGCCGCTACGCGCTGCCGCTGGAACCGGTGCCGGGCATTCTGCCGCAACTGGCTACCGACATCGCACGGTTTTGGCTGCACCAACGCCGTATTAATACTGCGGACTTTCCGAAGCCGGTGCAGGCGGCCTACGACAACGCGCTTAAGATGCTGGCGTTTATCCGCGACGGAAAAATCCATCTCGGTATCCGCGATGTGGAAGAGCCGACCGGCCAACTCCAGCCCGAGCGCGGCGCATACCGTGTGCGGGCGGGAAATAAGCTGGACACTGAGGGCTATTGATGGCGGCAACCGTTCCCATTCTTCAGGCGGTGGTATCGTGGCTGCAGGACGAACTGCCCGATGCCGAAGTGCGGCTCTTCCCCGACGACCCCGCCACTTACCGCTTTATCCACCCCAAAGGGGCGGTGCTGGTGGGTTATCAGGGCAGCAAATTCGGCCGAATCGAGCAGCTGGGCGCGATTTCCCAGCAGCGCGTGATAACCCTGCATTTGACCGTTTTCGGGCGCGGGCTGCACAACGACGGCGCGGCGTTGGATTTGCTCGACCGCCTACGCTTGGCCGTGGCGGGCTACCAACCGCCGCACTGCCTGCCCTGCCACTTAATCAGCGAGCAGTTTTTAAGCGAAAACGCAGGCTCTTGGCAGTATCAGCTTTTGGTTCAGACCGAAACCCATCAGGTGCAGCAATGCCGCGCCGAACAAGCCCCGCTGTTTACCGCAGCCCGCTACCGCCGGGACGGCCAACCGCCCGAACCTGATTTAAAACCCAGACCCAAAAAGGAGTAACCCTATGGCAGCAGCCTTCCACCACGGCACCGAGACCGTCAAAATCGACGGCGGCTCCGTACCCGTTTATACCGTTGACGGCGCGATTACCGCCATCATCGGCACCGCCCCGGCAGGCACGGTCAATGAGTTGGCCGTGTGCCAAACCAAAAAAGACTTTGCCAAATTCGGCGGTGATCTGACCGGCGCGGGCTTCACCCTGCCCGATGCCGCGCACATTTGGACGCGCTACGGCAGCGGCGTCGCCTATGTGGTCAATGTGTGCGACCCGGCACGGCATAAAACCGCCGTGAGCAACGAAGCATTGACGGTAGACCCCGATACCCTGACCGCCCGTACGGCCAAACCGGCATTGCAGCGCGGCTATGCTTTGGTTGACGGCGGCAGCGCACTGACCGAAGGTACGCACTACACCATCAACACGCTCACGGGTGAGATTGTGTATAAAGCCAAGCCTACCGCCCCGAAAATCACTTATACCTACACCGACCCGGCCAAAGTATCCGAAGCCGACATTATCGGCGCTTATGTGGCCGCCACCGGCAAGCGCACCGGTATGGAGCTGTTGACGGAAGGCTTCAACCGTTTCGGCGCGGACGCCAAAATCCTGATTGCCCCGGGCTACGACAAAACCGCCGCCTGCGCCGCCGCGCTGACGGTGCTGGCCGACAAGCTCAAGGCCATTGCCTATATCGACGCGCCCAAAGGCACATCGTTGAGCAAAGCATTGGAAGGGCGCGGCCCCACCGGCACGATTAACTTTCAGACGGCCTCCGACCGCGCCCAACTGTTTTATCCACACGTTACCGGTATTCTGGGCATTGAAAGCCTCGCAACCCACGCGGCCGGCCTGCGTATGAAAACCGATGTGGAAAAAGGCTATTGGTGGAGCATTTCCAATAAGGATTTGCTGGGGGTAACCGATACCGAAGTGGGCTTGACCGCGCGTGCGGACGACCCGCAGAGCGAAACCAACCGCCTCAACGAGAAAGGCATCACCACCGTATTCAACAGCTACGGCACGGGCTACCGTATGTGGGGCAACCGCCTGGCCTGCTTCCCCACCGTGAGCCACATTAAAAACTTCGAGACCGCCCAGCGCACGGGCGACGTGATTGACGAGAGTATCCGCCGCGCCTCGCTGCAGTATGTGGACCGCCCGATTGACGATGCCCTGATTGACAGCTTGGTGGAAACGGTACGCACCTATCTGGGCACGCTGCAAAGCATTACCGGCTTCGAAGCAGGATTGGATTACGACTACGACTTGGCCGATGCCTTCAGCAAAGGCCAAGTACCGATTAAGTACGACTACACGCCCAAGCTGCCTGCCGAGCGCATTACCCACACATCGGTAATGACCCGCAAGTATCTGGTCAATCTCGTACCTGGTAAATAAGGAGAATTGAATGAGCGACTATATCCGCGCGATTTACAACGCCAACGTCTATATCGACGGCAACAACCATATGGGCAAAGCTTCCGAAGTGAAACTGCCCGACTTCGAGATTACCCAAGACGAATTTAAAGGCTTGGGCGTATGGGGCACGCTGAAGCTGCCCTCGGGTGCGGAAGCCTTGGAAGGCGAGATTACCTGGAACAGCCTGTACCCCGACGTGGCCGCCAAAGCCTACCACCCCTTCCGCGCCGTGCAGCTGATGATACGCGCCAACCAGCAGATTCACGATGCCCGCGGCCTGGTTAAAGAAGTGCCGGTGGTGACCACCATTACCGCCACCATGAGCAAGGCGGGTTTAGGCAACTTCAAGCACAAGGAGAAGTCTGAGCACAGCAGCACCTATCAGGCCACGGAAATCCGCCAAGTGGTGGAAGGCCGCGAAGTGCTGTATTACAACGCGATGAAGAATGTCTACCGCGTGAACGGCGAAGACGTGCTGTCGAATATGCGGAAAAACATCGGCGCATAGGCCGTCTGAAACAGCAAACACCCTGCTTTTTGGCAGGGTGTTTTTTAATGCCGTTTAAAAGGCACAGGCCGTCTGAAAGGCTAAGATAGCTCCGACCAATGCGGTATTGACCACGCCGGGCCGCACGGCGGTTTTTGAAAAAGGATTACAAAAATGAACGAAGCAAAACAACTTCAGGAAAAACTCGGCATCAGCCAAACCATCAAGCTGGTAGAGCCGATAACCACGCCCACCGGTGAAGTGCGCGAGATTACCGTGCGCCGCGTGCGCGTGAAAGACTACAAACAGGCGGCTGAGCGTTATCCGGATAACGGTGCGCTACAACAGATTTCCGTACTGGCTCAGGCTTCGGGCTTGATGGAAGAAGACTTTGAAAACTTGACATGGGCGGACTACAAAAAACTGGAGTCGTTTTGTATCGGCCATTGATTGGGAAACTTATTACCAAGCTGCCGCCGATTTGGCTTGGTGGTTCGGTTTTTCGCCTGCCGATATAGAAGAAATGCCACTTGATGAAATCGTCAAGTGGCAGGAGCAGGCAAACCGGCAGATTAAGGCGAAGTACGCAAAGTTTTAGCGGCAGCTTTGGCTTCTTTGGCGCGGGCGCGGTCATTTAAGTATTTCCGCCGCCCTCTCAGCCAAAGGGCAAACAGGAAAGAAATAGCTGTAATAACACCGCCCAAAATGGGTGCGGTAAACAGTAATAGAAGCAAGCCTAAAAAAACGGCTGCAAAAAAACTGCCTGATGCCAGCCAGAGTTGGATAAATCCTACCGTCAGCACGACAGCCATTAAAACGATAAAGGTGGCATATGTAACCGACGCTGTGAAGTCATTTTCAAAATCAAAATCAAAGTCAAACATTTCCGCTCTCCCCAAACATTTTCTTATTTTAAACGCAGGTTATCCGTATGGCAAAAGAATTATTGGTAGGCGTAGTCATCGGTGCAACACTCAAGGCAGGGTTCAGCAGCGTTTTCGACCGTGCGGAAAAAACCGCCAAAGCCTTGGGCAGCGAAATCAAAGCCGCCACCAAGGCCAACGAGGCGTTCGGCAAGTCCATACGCGCCCAAACGGCACTGAATCCCACCCGAAACCTGTCCCAACAGGCTGCGGCTTACGGCCGTCTGGAAATGCAGATTAAGCGGGCTACCCAAGCGCAGGACAAGCTGAATAAGGCTCTTGCATCGCAACGGGCGGGTTTTGAGAACCGCAGGCGGCTGCGCGGCGAGATGGTTGAAGCAGCCGGACACGCTGTTGTCGCAGCGGGGCCAATTGTGTCGTCAGTAAAGAAGTTTATGGAGCAGGAGAACGCATCGGCCGACTTGAAAATCGCCATGATGCGTAAAGACGGAACTTTCGGAAAATTTGCCGAAATCGACCGTCTGACCACCGAGTGGGGTGCGGCTCTGCCGGGCAATAAAACCGACTTTTCCAAAATGGCGCTCGATCTGAAAAGCCAAGGTATCTCGGACGACACCATTATCAACGGCGGCGGTTTGTCTACCGCCCGTCTGAACGTGGTAATGGGCATTCCGATTTCAGACGGCAGCTTCTTTGCCAAAAACATGGAAGCGCACGGCATCAAAGAGAGCGAACTGCTCAAATCAGCCGATTTAACCCAGCGTGCCTATTTTGCCGCAGGCCTTAAAAAAGACGATATGTTCGAGGCCATGAAATATTATGCGGGCAAGGCCAATACGCTGGGTTATACGGGCTTGGAGCATCAGAAAAAACTCTATGCCGTGGAAGGTATGGCGGCTACCAAAGGCATAGAAGGCTCTCAGTTCGGTACCAACTTAAACCAGTTCCTCGGCCAGCTCTCGAAGGGTGTGGGTACGCTCGAATATGCCCAAAAAGGTTTCAAGGGCGAAGTCAACCGCATGATGATTGATTCGGGAGCCAAGTTCGATTTCTTCAATGCGGACGGTTCGATTAAAGATTTGCGCGGTATCACTCAGATTCTTGAGAGCGAGTTTGCCAAAGTCCGCGCCAAATACGGGGAGAAAGGCGTACTCGACCTTTCCAATGCCATGTTCGGGGAACAGGGCGGACGGATTGCCGACATTCTGATTCAGTCGGGTGTGAAGGGTTTTGACGAGATGACGGCCAAGATGGACGCTCAGGCTTCGTTGGAAGACCGCATCAAAGTCAAAACAGACACGCTCTCTTCCGCCATCGAGGCATTGGGTGGTGCGGTTGAAAATACGGCAGCCCAGTTCGGTTCGGCGTTTGCACCTGAAATCAAAGCTGCGGCCGTCTTTCTTCAGGAGTTTGTTGAAAACAGAATCATGCCTTTTGTCATGGGAAACAAAGGGCTGATTAAGACGGTAGCCGGTGTGGCTGCAGGATTTTTTGCGATGAAGCTCGGTATTTTGGGTTTTATTTATTTCATGTCCATGGCCATCGCACCTGTTAAAGCATTCATGGTCGGCATCTACAAACTCAAGGCAATGGGGCAGATTTGGCAGCTGATGCAGATGGGCAAGATGACCAAAGGCGTTGCGTTCTTCAGAGCCATCGGTATGTCCGCCCAAACCGCCGCCAAGTCGGCAGGCCTGTTCGGGGCGATGTTGGGTAGGCTTCCGGGCATCAAGATGCTGGGCGGTTTGTTGGGCGGTGCAGGACGGGCAGTCATGATGCTCGGCCGTACCCTGTTCCTGACTGTTCCGGGCGTGGGTCTGCTGGCATTGGCGGCCGTGTTGGTTTACAAATACTGGAAACCGATTAAGGCGTTTTTTGCGGGTTTGTGGGACGGCCTGAAAAAAGGGCTGGCTTCCGTATCCCCCGCATTTGACGGGCTGTTGTCGGTCTTCTCCGGGCTGTGGACGAAAATACAACCGTTTGTGCAGCCGGTTATCGACTGGTTTAAAGATTTTTTCAGCATCTCACAAGTGGCCGAAGGCGGAGCGCGCAGTTTCGGCGAGTCAGTCGGTTTGTGGATTGGCGAAAAGGTTACCGCCGTTGCCGGGTTTGTAACGGGTAAAGTCGATGAAATCAAAACGGCATTTGACGGCGGCCTGAAAGGTATTCTGACACTGATTGTCAATTGGTCGCCGATGTCGGCGTTCTATGCGGCCTTCCGCACGGTGTTGGGCTGGTTCGGCGTTGAACTGCCTGCCAAGTTTACCAGCTTCGGCCAAATGCTGATTGACGGTTTGGTTAACGGCATCAAGTCGAAAGTCGGTGCGGCGATAGAGGCGGTAAGGAGCTTTGCCCAATCGGTTAAATCCGCATTCACACAGCCAACCGAAATCCGTTCGCCCAGCCGCATCTTTATACGTTACGGCGGTTGGATTACCGAAGGCTTATCACGCGGCATTTCCGCTACGGCAGACAAGCCTGTCGGAATGGCAGGCAAGATGGCAGGCCGTCTGAAAGAGCGTTTTGTCAACCGCAGCGGTACGCTGTCTGCCGACCTGTCTTCGCGTATGCGTGCCCAATCTGAAGAAACTGCTGCCGCACGATTAGGCGGCGGTGGCAGTATTACCGTGCATTTTAGCCCGACCATTAATGCGGCGGGCGGTGATGCCCTGCAAATCAAGGCATTGCTTGACCGTGCAAAAGAAGAGTTGCTGCGGGAGTTGCCGCGCCATTTGAAACAAATCCGACATGATGAATTACGGAGGGCTTATTAATGTATGCAATGCTGGGCGGTGTGCGCTTCGAGCCGTTAACGGGCTTCACTTCGCTGGAAGCGGAACATTCGGCAACCTTTGCCAAACACGATGTATTGCAGGGCAGGCCGCGTCTGCAGGCGGTGGGCAACGAGCTGTCGACCCTGCGGTTCAGCCTGAAACTGCATTGGCTGCTGGGCAACCCCGACGCGGCCTATCAGGGTTTGCTAGCCGCCAAAGAGAGCCAGCAGGCGCAGGCGTTGGTGTACGGCAGCGGGCGGTTTGCAGGCTGGTTTGTGATTGAGCGGCTGACGGAGCGCACGCTGGTTCAGGACGGCAAAGGCCGCACGGCGGCGCGCGAGTTGGATGTGGAGCTGACCGAGTTTGCGGGCGACCCGAACAACCCGCTGCCGACACCGGGCGTGATGAGCGGCGGTAAAAACCCGCTGTTGGCCTTGTTGCCCGAATCGGTGCAGGCGCAGGCTTCGGACATTATGCAGGCGGTTCGGAAAGGCGTGGAAGTATACCGCGAAGCGGAAAGCAGGCTGGCAGAACTGCAGCGCGTTGCCGCTGCCGCCAAAGACCTTAAAAACGACCCCGCCGCCCTGTTCGGCCTGATGGGCGATGCTTTGGGCAGCGGCTCGGAGATTCTGGCCAAGTTGGACGGCCTGCCGCAGGTTACGGAAATCTTCGGCAGGTTGGACGGCGCAGCGGTGTTTGCCGCACAAGCAGCGCAGGCCGCTTCCGATTTGGGCGTGGCGGTGGCCGGTATGCGTGCGGGTGTTGAAAACGACAGCTTCACGGGCAGGCTGGACGGCATCGCCACGGGCGTGGAGAGCGCGGCATCATCGCTGGCAGACGGCGCGGCCGCCGTGGAAACCTTAACGGCTTATCTTGCCTACCGGAGGGATATATGAGCGCGGTTATCCGCTACACCACCATCGACGGCGACCGCTGGGATTTGATTGCCCACAAACACTACGGCAACGCACTGCTGGTTGACGGCCTGATGGCGGCCAACCCGCACCTGCCGCTGGCCGAAGAGTTTAAAAGTGGCCTGACCGTGTTTGTGCCGGTGTTGGAAACCAAACCTAAAAACAGCCGGGAGGAGCTGCCGCCGTGGATGCGCTAGACGCTTTACTGAATCTGAACGGCTCGGGCGGTTTGGGCAATACCCACCCCGTTACCCGACCCGATTTCACGCTCAAGTACGAACAGAAAGACATCACGGGCGATGTGGAGCCTTATCTGCTCTCGATAGTTTATACCGATTATTTGGGCGGGCAGTCGGACGAGCTGGAGGTGGCGTTTGAAGACACGGACGGCCGCTGGCTGCGCGGCTGGTACCCCGAACAGGGCGACTCGCTTTCCCTGAGCATGGGCGACCGGTTCACGGGCTTGGTGGCGTGGGGCAGCTTTGAAATCGCCGAAATCGAATACAGCCTCCCGCCCAGCACGGTATCGCTGAAGGCCTTGGGTACGGGCATTACCAAAGCCAACCGCACCCTGCAGGCCAAGTCTTACGAAAAAACCACGCTGGCCAAAATCGTGCGCATGGTGGCAGGCCGTCTGAAACTGAAGGTAACGGTCGAGTGCGAACACATCGAAATCGAGCGCGTTACCCAGTATCAAGAGCGCGATATCGAGTTTCTGACGCGGTTGGCCAAACAGTACGGCCACACCTTTAAGATTGTCGGCGACACGCTGGTATTTATGAGTAATGCCAAGCTGGCCGAACGCGAGCCGGTGGCGGCTTTGAATCCGGCAGACATTATTGATATCCGCCTGCGCGACCTGATTAAGGGCGTGCCTGATAAAGCGGTGGTATCCGGGTATGACCCCAAAACCAAAACCAACCGCACCACGACACGCAAGGCCAAACCGCGCCGCAAAAAGGCCAAACACACCACATCCGGCGATACCCTCAAAATCATTGCCAATAAAGGCGAAAGCCAAGCTCAGGTTAACGCCCGGGCAGATGCCGCATTGGCTGCCGCCCAAGACGAGCAATGCGCAGGGAACGTGACCATATTCGGCCATGCCAAGTTAGTGGCCGGTCAAGTGATATTGCTGCAAAACCACGGCAAATTCAGCGGCCGTTATCTGGTTAAGCAGGCACGGCACCGATACGACCGCCGCAGCGGCTATACCACCGACCTTGAAATCAAAATGCTGGAATATATCCCGGAAGAGAAAGCAACCGATGATGCTGCCCAATCATGATTTTACCGCCACGCTGCAATTCGGCATCGTCTCGGCCGTTGACGAAGCCGCCCACACTCTGCGCGTGCGTTTGCCCGCGCTGGAAAATATGGAAACCGACTGGCTGCCCATGATTACGCCCGCGTCGGGTGGCAATCAGTTTTACAGCCTGCCCGACGAAGGCGAGCAGGTGGCGTGCCTGCTCGATGCGCGCGGCGAAAACGGCGTGGTGCTGGGCGCAACCTATAACGCGGCCGATACGCCGCCCGTGGCCAGCAAGGATATGTGGGTGCGGCGGTTTAAAAACGGCACGGTGATTAAGCATAATAGGGAAAATGGGCAGGTTACCGTGGATACGCCGGGCGATGTTTTGATTAAGGCTGCAAAGCAAGTCAAAATAAATACGCCTTATACTGAAATCAGCGGCAATACAAACATCTTGGGACATCTGACCTACAGTAGCGGCTTGTCTGCCTCCAATGGGGGCGGGGGTCATGCCGCCGAGATAGACGGGGTCGCAAATGTGCAAGGAGACATCATTTTAAACGGTATCAGCCTGAAGCGGTTTGTGGAAGAACATACCCACCCTGATTTAACCAGCGGCGGCAATACGGGTGCTCCCAATAAATAAATGTTAAATATCGTGCAAAACTGAGCCAGGGAAACGGGGAGTTGTGCTCCAAAATTGAGCCACTCTCCGTTAGTTTTTAAACCGCTTTAAAAGCCTTTCAGACGGCCTTCCATCACAATTCCCGCATTCATTGACGATGCGGGCATTTTTTATGCACTTCCAAACCCCTGTTTCCAAACACTGGCAGCTCGCCCCCGAGGGCGGCGGCCTGGTGCAGGGTGCGGACGACATCAACCTGTGCATTCTCAATATTTTGTCCACCCGCAAGGGGTCGGACGTAACCCGCCCCGCATTCGGCAGCAACCATTTCGACTATATCGACACCCCCGAAGACGTGTTTGTCCCCAACGCCGTGCGTGAAGTGATGCTGGCCGTGAACACATGGGAAAAACGCGCCGTAGTCGAGCGTGTCGGTTTTGAAAACCGCGCCCCGCACATCGTGATGACGGTGTTTTGGCGGGTGGCGCAAGACGTGTCGGGCGAGATTTACAGCACGGCCGTGAATGTGGAGCGTGCAGCATGGATTTGAGCAAACTCAAGCGCGAAGACGTGAAAGTGGTGGAGGACGGCTTGGCCGAAGTGCTGGCCGAGACCATCGCCGACTACGAAAAGCGCACCGGCAAAGTGCTTCAGCCCGCCCATATCGAGCGGTTGCTGATTAACACCTATGCCTACCGCGAACATCTTACCCGTAAGGCTTTTAACGAGGCCTACCGCCAGCAGCACCCGCGTTTTGCCACGGGGCTGATGCTGGATTTGTGCGGCGACGATGTGAACACGCCGCGCCTTCAGGCTTCGGCAGCCCGCTGCACCGTGCGTTTCAGCGCGGCTTTGGGCGGCAGCCGCACGGCCTATATTGCCGTAGGGACGAAAGTGGCGGCGGGCGATGTGGAATTTGCCGTTACCGAAGCCGGAACGCTGGACGCAGGCCGGGCCTTTGTCGATTTACAGGCCGTCTGCACCCAAAGCGGTACGGCGGGCAACGGCTGGTCTGCCGGACAGGTCAACGGCACGCTGAATATCGGCGGTGTCGAAGTGAAGGCCGCCAATATTACCGTGCCTTCGGGCGGTGCGGACGTGGAATCGGACGAAGCCTACCGCGTGCGGATTCTGCTCGCGCCGGAGAGCTTCTCCGTGGCCGGTCCCGTCGGCTCATATGAATACTTCGCCCGCCGCGTCAACCCGACCATCTGCGATGTTTATGTCGACCACAAGCGCACACCGGCGGGCGCCCCCATCGGCGGGCAGGTGGAAATAACCGTGCTGACCACGGACGGATTGCCGTCTTCCGAGCTGGTTAACGAAATCACCCGCGCCCTGTCGGACGAGCGCGTGCGCCCCCTATGCGACACGGTAACCGTTACCGAACCGGCGGCGGTCGATTACCGGCTCGATGCCGAGCTGGTGCTGTTTGAAGGAACGAACCAAGACGAAGTGCTAGCTGCGGCTCAGGCGGCATGGGCGGCTTACGAAGCAGGCCGCCGCCAAAAGCTGGGGCTGGACGTGGTGCCGATGGATATTCAGACGGCCTTAAAGGTCGGCGGCGTGTACAACGTGGTGCTGCACAACCTGCCGTTAACAACGGTTAAGGCCAACCAATGGGCGCGTTGTACGTCCGTCCGCATCCGCGCCGCCGCGCAGACGGCCGAGGGTTAAACATGGCCAAACTCAGCTACGCCGCCGTAATCGAACGCGACCAACGCTACACAATGCTGGCCGATTTGGGCCTGCGCCTGAATGCGGCCGACACGGCCAAACTGATGCCGCGCCTTATCCATTTGGTTGCGCCCGAACATTTGGAGCTGTTGGCCGAGAGCCGCAGCATACTCGGGGCGGACGGCTACTGGCTGGCCGAATCCGACCAGATGCGCCGCCGCCTGATTAAAGGCGCGTACCGACTGCACCGCCATAAAGGCACGCCGTGGGCAATCCGCGAAATCGTACGCCGCCTGGGCTTCGGCGAAGTGCAGATTATCGAAGGCATGGGCAACAAACGGCACGACGGCGAAATCACCCGCAACAGCCGCTACGCCCACGGCCACAGCGACCGCTGGGCACACTACCGAATCATTATAGCCAACGTGATTACCAACGACCAGGCCGCCTTGCTGCGCCACACTTTAAAGGCGTTCGCGCCCGCCCGCTGCGTGCTGGCGGCATTGGACTACCAGGCATCGGCTTTAAGGCACAACGGCCGCGCCACCCGCGACGGCCAATTTAACCGAGGAACCGCATAATGGCGAATTTAGTAGAGACCAACCGCTGGGAAGCGGGCATTTATCAGTTTGAAACCTCCGACCCGGTAATGGGCGGCCCCAACGGCATCGACAACCGCCCGACCCGCGAGCTGGCCAACCGCACGCTGTGGCTGAAAACCGAGCTGGCCAAGGCCGTGGCCGGCATCGGCGCCAACAAGTCCGCTGCCGACAATGCTTTGGCACTCAAAGCCGACAAAGCCCGCCGGCTGGTTGCGGGGGCGGGCTTGACCGGCGGCGGCGACTGGAGTGCCGACCGCTCCGTTTCGCTGGCGGTGCCCTCCACCCTGAACGGCGGCACCCGCAACTGGGCGGGCAACGGCGCCACCGGCCATACCCACGAATTAGCCAAAGCCACGCCCACGGTGGCGGGCGTGGCCAAACTGGTCAATGCATTGGACGTTTCGGCTGAAGATGCCGCGCTTTCGGCAAAAATGGGTAAAAAACTATATGAAGAAAAACTGCCTAAATCGGACCTGAAATTTTCGCGGATGCCGGTTTTGGCGGGGTCGGCCGGGGTCGATTTGGATTTGAGCAGCCGCCAAAGCATTATGGATTTTCTCGGCGACCATTATATTAATAACGGCTGCATGCAAATCGTCCTGCATAACACCGAGGCAAAACACAATATCCGCGGCCTGCCGGTTCCCGACAAAAGCCCTGTCCAACTCGATTTATACCTGATGGGCGGGTATTCCTTTATCGACTGCCATTACCCCGCCCGCGGCCGCAGCTTCCGTGCAGCAATTAACTGGAACAACGCGGCCTTGGTGTTGAATTGGGTAGAAAACTCAACCGCCGCCAACAGTGTAATGCTCGTCGGCAACCAAACCGTAGCCGGCATGAAAACATTCGCGGCCCGTTCCGATTTTGCCGCCGGCATCCGCTTTTCCGCAGCCAGCAAAGACGGCTGGGCGGAGTTGGGAATGGGGCCGTCCGACATCTACCTGCGCAATCCCGCCAGCCGCAAAGTATTACAGCTCAAAGACGACGGCAGCCTGGCGTACAGCAACGAAAAAATCCTGCTGGCCGGCGACAAGTCCGATGCCGTCAACCTTGCCGACAGCAACAAACTGGCAACGTCAAAAGCCGTCAAAACCGCTTACGAACGCGGCAGCACCGCCCTGCAGGCCGCCGGTCAGGCCGCACCGTCGGGAACCGTTGCCTATTTCGCCGGGGCAGCCGCCCCCGCCGGCTGGCTCAAAGCCAACGGCGCGGCGGTATCGCGCACCGTCTATGCCGCCCTGTTTGCCGCCATCGGCACCATCTACGGCGCGGGCGACGGCCGCACCACCTTCAACCTGCCCGACCTGCGCGGCGAGTTCGTGCGCGGCTACGATGACGGCCGCAATATCGACCGCAACCGCGCCTTCGGTTCGCGTCAGGACGATGCTTTCCAAGGCCACGCCCGCAATCTCAAACGCAGCCAAAGCGATGCGCGCATGCACGGCGTTAACTATTTTCAGAATGTCGAGATAAACAGCAACCAGCATAGTCCTGCACCCGCTACAGTAAATTCAGGCGATAACTGGTTAACCGAAGACTATTTGCAACATAAAAACTACGGTACGCCGCGCGTGGCCGCCGAAACCCGCCCGCGCAACCTTGCCCTGCTGGCCTGTATCAAGATTTAAGGCCGTCTGAAACACATCTGTAAAAAGGAAACGATATGACACAAATCCAATGGACAAAACCCGTCTGCCAGCTTGATTCAGACGGCCTCTATCTCGGCCAAACCGAGGCCGAACTCGACATCTACGCCCGCGACGGCAGCTACATCATGCCGGGCGGCTGCATCGACGCCGAGCCGCCGCAGCCGCACGAAGGCCGCGCCGCCCGCTGGACGGGTAGCGGCTGGGAATACCTGCCCGACCACCGCGGCCAAACCGCCTACCGCACCGTTGACGGCCAAGCCGTGGTAGTGGAAGCCGTCGGCGCGCTTTCAGACGGCCTCACGTTCGACGCCCCGCCCGGCCCCGCCCACACGTGGGACGGCAAAGGATGGACGCTGACCAAAGAAGCGCAGGCGGCGCAACTCGAACAGGCCAAGGCCGCCAAGCTGGCCGAAGTCAATGCCGCCGCACAGACGTTTGTCAGCCGGGCGGCCGGTTTGGACAAGCTGCCCAAGTTCGAAGTGGAAACGTGGACGATACAGGCATTGGAAGCCAAAGCATGGAAGGCAGACCCCGATGCCGCCACACCGACTTTAAACACCATCGCCCAAGCCCGCGGCGTGCCTGCAGACGTGCTCAAGCAGAAAGCCTACGGCAAGGCCGTCAAGTTCGAGCTGCTGACCGCCCGCACGGCCGGCCTGCGTCAGGCGGCCGAAGACAGAATCAAGGCCGCGCAAACGCTTGAAGACGTGGCCGCCGTTGCCTTTTCCGCCGCATGATTTTTAAAGCGCATTAATATCTGTTTCTCTTCAAGCCGCTTAATATCCCTGCAACTTATGCAGGGATTTTTTTATGAAAGTGGCGTTTTATAAGGGTACTTTGCCCGGCTGGCGCGGCTGGTTCAGCCGCTTGGTGCGTTTCGCCGACCGCGGGCCGTACAGCCATTGCGAAGTGGTATTTTCAGACGGCCTGTGCGCTTCGGCCAGCTGGTACGACGGCGGCGTGCGTTTCAAGCGTATCGATTTCAACCCCGAACATTGGGATTTTGTGGAAGTCTGCAGCGGTTTGAAGCATGAGACCAGTGTTCGCGACTGGTTCGCGCGGCGGAGAAGAGAGCGGTATGACCTGCGCGGCAGTTTGGGCGTGGTATTCCGTCCGGTAAAAGGCTCGCCGCGCCGCTGGTTTTGCAGCGAAGCCGTAGCTTGTGCTTTGGGGTTTCCCGAGCCGCACCGTATCAGCCCCAATCTGCTTGCCGCTTTATTGAAAGGTTGAAAATGGTAAGGCTGGACATCGAACTGATACGCGACGATAAACAGAGCATCGTTTTGGAACTGGTGGATTCAGACGGCCTCACCATCGACCCGGCCGCGCTCGAGCGCATCGAAATGTGGGTCAAGCCGCCTTTTCAGGACAAGCTCTACCCGGATATTTCGGTTCGCCCTGCCGATGCCTTCAACGGTTTGGGCAAACACCTGCTCGTTACGTTCGGCCACGGGCTGTTGGCCAAACAGATGTGGACGCAGGCACGCTACGGCATCGTGGTTACCCACGGCAGCGACGGGCCTAAAACCGTTATCGGCGGCAAAATCATCAGGATATATTGATATGACACACGTAATTAAGGCGGGTCAGGCCGCAAAAATCGAAATCCTCAACCTGCAAATGGCAGCGCGCTCAAGTTTGTATCAGGAATGGCAGGCGCAGGACAACAAAGGGAGCTTCGACGACTTTATAGCGACCGTACGCGGCCCGCAGGTGGATGAAGAAGTGCTCCGCCGTGTGGTGGCCGAAGTGTTGGCAGGCCAAGGCATGCAGCCTGTTTTGCCGCGCGATGCCGTTGCAGAAATGGTGGCGGGGCTGATTCCCTCCCGTTTGGTTGATGCCGAGATCCTTACTTCCACTTTGTCGACCGTACTGCCCAAGATGTCGGAAGCAGACTTCGAAACAAAAGGCGAAATATCCATCAAGCCCGGGCGCGCCATCACCAAGCAAGAGTTTGACGAGTGGCGCAAAGGCATGACCGCAGGGCAGACGGCCGTGCAAACCGATGGGCGCACGCTGGTGGTGAACGACTGGTTTACCGCCGAGATGCAGGCCGACGTGATGCTCGAGCAGCCGCAACTGATTCACTCCCGCACCATTTACGACATTCTCAAGGAACGCGCCAAGAGCGGCATGAAAATCCGTATGTACGGCAATTTCAATATGGCCAAGCTGGAAGGCGTGGAACCTGAGATTTTCGGCACTGACGGCCGTACGCCCGACGCACCGTCGCTGGCGTCTGTTGTCAACGGTTGCCAGCCGACCATGATTCTGCACATGGATAACTGGGACGTGGATTTCAGCCAATGCCGTTTCCGCGTGATGACGATGATGACCGACGGTTATGCATTGGCGGGCTATAAAGGTAAAAACCGCTTCAAGCCCGGCTATTGGCTGACCAAGGCCGTGCTCGACTTAGACCCACAACGCCGCGCCGCTTCAGATTGGACGCTGCTCGGCGGCCCGACCGGCCTGTTCCCGCCCATCGACGGCACAACAGGCTTTGCCGAAAAAGGCTACGACACCGCAGGCTTCAACACCACCACCCGTCACAAATGGGCGGGCAACTACCGCAGCAATTCGCTGGATACCCGCGCGCTGAATTTGGGCGGCTACGGCAAGCAGTTCCCGCAACCCGACGGGCAAACGTCAGGCGAATGGGGCTTGTGGCGCGACGGCGGCCTGCACGGCAACATCGGCTCGGGCGGCTATATCTTCCAGCTGCCGTCGGTCGGCCAAGCCGAGCTTGAAACGGCATCGGTTATCATCGAAAACCACTATGCCCGCGGCTTTATCACCTACGGCATCGAGGTGGGAACCGAAGCCAAACCGGACGGCCAGCCGTTTGACGGCATTGCCGATGCGGCCGGTTATATCCCGCGCAACGTCTACCTGATCCACACCCAAGTCGAAGACTGTTATGAGGGCGGTATTCAGGCCAACCGCTTCGTCAATCTGTGGGAGCTGCATTCTCGGGTTTACCGCATGGGACACCCCAATTCGGGCTTTACCTATTACAAGCCCGAATCTATCCCGGCGGGTTTCATCAACGACCCGGGCTACGGCTCTTCGAGCCGCCGCAAAGAATGGCAGATCAACCGCTTCATCATCGGCGGCTGGTATATCGACTGCGCGCGCAAAGGCATCGATGCCCACACGATTTCCGGGCTGTATATTGCCAAAGTGCGGATTAAATCGAAGATTTGGGGCATTCAGATTTGTTGGGACGAGATTTACACCGGCCCAGACGAACCGTCGCAAAGCGTGTTCTTGGGCAACCAGTTCACGTTGCGTGACAGCGAGATTTTCGCCGGCGTGAAGGGCTTGGATTTCACCAACGGCTCGTTCGGCAGCAGCGCGCATAAAAACAGCGCCAAGCAACGCCTGTATGAGATGCGCTTCAGAGGCATGGTGGACAACGTTCAGATTTACGCGCCCATCGGCTTTTTCGACAACTACGCCCGCGGCAACTACGCGCTGCGCGATGTAACCTGCACCTGTGCCTACCCATACGGCAAACTGCCTTATTTTAATCCGTCTTCTTCCCGCGGGTTCTGGTTCGGCTCGCAAGACCCCGCACGGCGCGGCATACCGTTCAATATACGCCTGCAGGGCTGTACTGCCCAAAACTCGAACAGCGGCAACTACGCCGAAGCCTATCTGATTCAGCCGGTCAACCTGCTGACCATGCGCGACTGCATTGCAGACATCACGCCGTTTACGTCTGATACTGTGATGCCCGACCGCTATTTACGCGGCCGTGATGTCGTCCGCAGCGGCATCAAAACGGTTCCGTTCGCGGTGGCTGAAAGCGGCGGCGTGAAGTTGGCCAACACCGTTTTCGACAACGTGGTGTCGGTTGATAAGACTGACGGCTTCGTAATTGCCCGCTTCGACTACCAAGGCACATCAGGCGGCACGGTTGCTCCGGCAGAGCCTGTTCCCGAGAGCGGCACGTCCGCCGCTGAGCCGTCTGAAACGGTTCCTGCTCAGGTTCCGCAAGTGGTTAAATTCGGCATGGCCGAAGCCACACCCACTGTGGTGCGCGACGACAGCGGCGCGGTTGGGATTGTGATGGGCGGCGTCAACCCGCCGGCGGACTGGTCGGATATGGCCGATGTTTCCGGCTCAGTCAAATTCGTTAAAGCCCGTCTGAAAGGGCCTACCGCATCAGCCGGTGTGTATCCGCGCATCAAGCTGGATTTGAACGGCGACACCGACAGCACCATTCTGATGCCTGTCCGCGTGCATTCGCTCGGCGGCCGCACATCCGTAGTATCGCTCGGTATGAGTACGGCTAAGAATGCTGCCGGAAGCGTGGGCTGGATTACAGATAAGAAAACCGATACCAATAATATCGCCATACGCGTCAACGGCAACTATCCGGCAGCGGTAAACGGCACGGCCAACACCGCCGAAGCACGCTACGAATACGGCCAATGGTATATCTTGAGCGTTACCGCCAAACTGGCGGGCGAATACCTCAACCTCGGCACCGCCCACGGCGGCAACGGCCAGCTTGATGCGGATTTCGGCGAAGGCCTGACCGTTTACCGCAACCACACGCCGCCGGCGGAAGAACTGGCAGCAGAAATCAATGCGCTGAAGGTTAAATACGGTATCGGCTGAGAAAGGAGAAGAAAAAGGCCGTCTGAAAACAGACGGCCGACAAAGATATAAAGACGGCGACGTGCCGGTGCGTCAACACCGGCACGCCAGCCAGCAGGACCAGTCTGCATTAGCTTCAAGGCCGCCACCTCGCGAGGCAGCGGTATTCTATCACTAATGCATAGGACGACACCGAAAAATGAAACACCGTTGCAAAAACTGTAACAAACTGTTGGCCGTGGGCACGGGCGATTTTGAAATCAAATGCCCGCGCTGCAAAACCGCCAACGCCATCCGCTCTTTAACAACCGAGAATGCCGCCGAGCATCCCAACCTTGAGAAAGGACGATATGGATGCCGAAAGCACAATCGAAACTAAGCCCACCCTTGGCAGCCTGTTCGCAGGCATCGGGGGCTTCGACCTCGGCTTTGAAGCCGCAGGATTTACCACTGCGTGGCAGGTCGAAATCGACCCGGTCTGCCGCGCCGTCCTCGCCGACCGCTTCCCCCATGCCGAACAGCACGAAGACGTGCGCACCTGTCTGCCCGCACTCGCCCGCACAGACGTTATCGTCGGCGGCTTTCCCTGCCAAGACGTTTCGGCAATGGGCAAACGGCGCGGGCTTGCCGGAGAGCGCAGCGGCCTGTTCTTCGATGCAATGTACATCGTGCAAACCCTTCAGCCGCGCTGGCTGGTGCTTGAGAATGTCCCCGGACTGCTGTTTTCAAACAATGGCCGCGACTTCCAAACGGTGCTTGAAACGCTTGCCGAATGCGGGTATGTGGGATTTTGGCGGGTGCTGGACAGCCGTTATTTCGGAGTCCCCACTAAACGCCGCCGAATATTCGTGGTCGCAGGTTTTCGAGAGCTGCCCCCCGTGGAGCTGCTGGGCGATGCCGGACCAATGGAGCGCCTATCTGGCAAGACGGAAGCGGGCAGCCCGTGGGCGGACGCTCATCCTACGCTGCTTGCGGGTTTCGCCGATGGGACAAGTATCGACCTCTCGGGTGCCAATATCGTCGCTGTCGCCGACAGCCGGCATCAGATGGTTGAGCGGCAGCGAGCGTCTGAAGATTATGGGCTTCGGCGCGGACTGGATGCGGCCAACTCTGCAGAGGCTCGGGCTGCCGGAAATGCCGTCTGCCCTCAAGTCGCACAATGGATTGCCGAAAAGCTCATCGGCACATTCTGATTAACCGATACCGAGCACCGCGAGTGCCGTTTACTCTTATATATAAGGAGAGAAAATGACACTCAAACCGCAACCGCTCGTACCGTGGATGGGCGGCAAACGACGCTTGGCCAAACACCTGCTGCCCATGTTTCCCGATCACCAATGCTATGTCGAGCTTTTCGCCGGCGGCGCAGCCCTGTTTTTCCTGCGGCCGACTCCTGCCAAATGCGAAGTGCTCAACGACCTCAACGGCCAACTCATCAACCTCTACCGCGTGGTGCAGCACCATTTCGACGAGTTCGTGCGCCAGTTTGAATGGACGCTGACCAGCCGCGAAGTGTTCGCCCGTCTGCAATCCACCCCGCCCGAAGTGATGACCGACATCCAGCGTGCCGCCCGTTTCTTCTACCTGCAACACACCGCCTTCGGCGGCAAAACGGTAGACCAACACTTCGGCACGGCCACCACCGGACGGGGTTTTACCGCCGCCGACATCGCAGGCCGTCTGAAAGCCGCACAGCAGCGGCTGAACGGGGTCTACATTGAAAACGAGTCGTGGGAAAAATGCTTCAAACGCTATGACCGCGAACACACATTCTTCTACGCCGACCCGCCGTATTGGCAGCTCGCAGGCTACGACAGAGCCTTCGATTGGCCGCAGTATGAGCTGTTGGCCAAAATGATGGCGGATTGCAAAGGCAAGGTCATGCTCTCCATCAACGACCACCCCGACATACGCGGACTCTTCAAAGACTTCAGCATCACCCGTTTGGAATTGGCCTATTCGGTCGGCCGCGACAAAACGCAAAAAAACAGCGGGGAGCTGGTCATCTGCAACTGGTAAGGCCGTCTGAAACGGCAAAAGCGACGCCATCGTCGCTTTTGTTATTTCTTTGCCTCAGACAATGCCGCTTTCTTTCCGAGTTCGTAAGCAGCTTCCAAAGCGGACTTGACAGACCAGACGGAGATTTCGTTGATAAAGTCCGCATTACAGTTTTTCGTTTCCAAAGTTTCCACAAACATATGCTCCAAAGCGATGGCTTCCAGTTGTTTGTCCAGTTTGGTTTTACGCATTTTATTCTCCGGCTGATGTTCAATTGATGGAGACATGATGCCGCACTTCCCAAAAAGAGCCGAGCAACGAGAGCGCGATGTTTTGGCCGACACAAAAAATCCTGCCTTTGTTCGGCAGGATTTGAAACATTATTGCACCGTATGAAACAAAATCAAAACCGATTTATCTCACAAAAACGCGCCATTTATCGCGCGCGGCTTCAGCCTGCCAGTTTTGCCGTGTGGCAAGTATGGCGGTTTCAATTTGCGCCAAGCGTGGGTTTTTGGCGTTTTTTTCTTTGCTGCCCACTGAAAAATAAGCGTATTCGGGCAGAAAAAGCGGTGTGTTTGCGGCGGCAGACCACTGCCAGCCGTCAAACCACAGCGATGCAGAAACAGCGGCCATACGGTTAAACAAAAACCGGCGGTAGGAGCAATAGGCGGCGAACAACCCTGCCAAAGAATAACCCAACATACCCCGCCATAAAGGGTTCAGGCCGAACTGTTTTTCAATTGCGGGCAAAACGTCAATGGCAATCCATTCAAGATAGGCATCTGCACCGCCGCCAAAGTCAGGAGCCTGCCTGAAGGCACGAGGCGCCGGCCACGGTGTGAACGCGTGTTCCCAAACCGGTTCATCGATGGCTGCCCGCACGGCCTGCCCGCCGGTGAGCTCCGCCAGCGCATCGGATTCCTGCCTGTTTGAAAACGTCAGCAGCAGCGGCGAGGTTTGCGGGTGTTCGGGCAGATAAGCGGTGATGGTTTTGCTGCCAACGGTTAAGGTTGCGGTTTGCATGACGTGTTTGCTCCGTTATCTTGCAGCATCAAGGCCGTCTGAAAGGTTTCAGACGGCCTCAGGTTATTTCGGGCACGGAGATGGGGTTACGCCAAGCCTTTTTTCTCCAGATAGCTTTCATAACCGCCCAAGTAATGCTCGTAGCCGCCTTGTCCGTCCAGCTCGATAATCTGGGTGGCCAGTGATGAAACAAACTGACGGTCGTGGGATACGAAAATCAATGTGCCTCGATATTTTTCCAGTGCCATATTCAGCGATTCGATGCTTTCCATATCCATATGGTTGGTGGGCTCGTCCATAATCAGCACATTGGGTTTCAGCAAAATCAGTTTGCCATAGAGCATACGGCCTTTTTCTCCGCCGGAGAGCACCTGCACCTGCTTCACCACATCGTTGCTGCCGAACAGCAGCCGCCCCAGCGTACCGCGCACCGTCTGCTCATCATCGCCCTCCCCGCTCCATTGGCGCATCCATTCGGTCAGGTTCATATCCACATCGAAATCGTTTTCGTGATCTTGCGGATAATAGCCCACATGGGCTTTTTCCGCCCATTTGACGCTGCCCGAATCGGCACTGAGGCCGTCTGAACAGCGGCTGTCGAACGCGCCGGCCAACAGCTTCAGCAGGGTGGATTTGCCCGCACCGTTGGGGCCGATAACGGCCAGACGCTCGCCTGCCTCAAGGATAAAGCCCAGGTTTTTAAACAATGGCTTTTCAAAACGCTTGCCTAAGCCCTGCACTTCCACAGCCTGGCGGTGCAGCTTCGATTTCTCATCGGTTTCAAAGCGGATATACGGGTTTTGGCGGGTCGAGGGTTTGACTTCCACCATTTCGGATTTGATTTTGTCGGCCTGTTTCAGACGGCTGGTTGCCTGGCGGGCTTTGGATTTGTTGGCCGAAAAACGCGCCACGAATTCCTGCAATTCCTGCAGTTTTTCTTTGGCCTTGGCATTATCGCGCATGGCACGTTCGCGCGATTGCGCCGAAGCAAGCATATAGTCGTCATAGTTGCCGGGGTAGATGGTGATGCTGTTATAGTCCACATCGGCCATGTGTGTGCACACTTCGTTTAAAAAATGGCGGTCGTGGCTGATGATAATCATGGTCGAATCGTATTGGTTGAGTACACCTTCGAGCCAGCGGATGGTGTTGATGTCCAAATTGTTGGTCGGTTCGTCCAAAAGCAGCACATCAGGCTTGGAAAACAATGCCTGCGCCAGCAGCACGCGCAGTTTGAAGCCGGGAGCAACTTCGCTCATTTGCGCGTTGTGCAGCGGTTCTTCGATACCCACACCGCTCAACAGCTCAGCAGCGCGCGCTTCGGCAGTATAGCCATCGTATTCGGCAAACTTGGCCTCCAACTCGGCTGCTTTCATATAGTCGTCTTCGGTGGCTTCGAGATTGGCATAAATCGCATCACGCTCGGTCATCGCCGCCCACATTTCAGCGTGTCCCATCATCACCACATCCAGCACGCGCATATCTTCATAAGCAAATTGGTCTTGACGCAGTTTGCCCAAGCGCACGCCGTTTTCAACCGCCACTTCACCACTGGTCGGCTCCAAGTCCCCCCCCAAGATTTTCATAAAGGTTGACTTTCCCGAGCCGTTGGCACCAATCAGGCCGTAGCGGTTGCCTTCGCCGAATTTGACAGACACATTCTCAAACAGCGGCTTTGCGCCAAACTGCATGGTAACACCGTTGGTAGAAATCATGATTCCAAACCTTATTTGCAGATATTCGAAATTCAGGGCAGCGCTTGAACACTGCCCTGTCAAAAATCACGGCCTGCTCCGTTCCCAATCATACCGGCCGGTTATCAACCCGGCAGATAAATTGCCCAACCGGCAATATGGGAATGCGGCCGCCGCCATAAAGGCCGAAATTATAGCACGAATCACTACCGGCAGCGTTGGGCTATTGCAGTATGGCACCGCTCAAACCCGCCCCTTTTCCGGCAAACCGATGATGCCGACTGCCCTACCATACACGGCCGCCCTGCCCGGCAAACCCTGCGCTACACATTTCCACTTCCCCGCGATCCCCAAGCTTCTGAAAACATCTGAAAACATTTGAAACGCCGCTTACTCCTTCTTAAAAAACACCCGCAGGCCGTCTGAAAAATCATTCGAAGATTTTTGAAACCATCTGAACAGTCCGCCCGAACAGGCCGTTTGAAAACCATATCCCCCCCTGATTTCTGCTTTATCCAATCCGCTGTTCAGACGGCTTCAAATTCCGATTCAGACAGTGTCAAACAACCCCAATAAGGCCGATACAGGCTTATTACCCGCAATATCACAAAAACCGGCAGCCTTGCAGCAAGCCGCAATCATCTGCCTGGTATTTTTATATTGACGCATATCAAAAAAACGCCCGTCAAACTGCAATGTTTTTTTAAAGTGCTTGACGGGCAACACTTATTTTCAATACGATAGCAACCATAAAAAAACTTAAAAAAACGGCTTGAAAACGCAACCGTTTTTAAAAAACAGACAATGACACCGATGTCATTTTACAAAACAAACGTCTGCTTTCCTGCATCCCGTCCGGCATCGCTTGAGTGCTCGGGCAATTTGATTTCGACACTGCTACTTTTTCCAACTTCGGAGCATAATATGAACGCTAAGAAAATCCTGTCTTTTCTGTGTGCCTCTCTTTTTGCCGCACCCGCTTTTGCAGCCAACACAGATGCCGCACTGACCACTACCGATGATTATGTCAATGCCGGAGCAAAACGCGCATCGCGGGATTTCAACATTATCCCCGACCGCCTCGGCATCCACGGCACCATCCGTGCCCGCGCCGATGCAGGCGACACCGCCGCCAGCTACACGGCCGTACCCAACCCCGCCAACAACACCGTCAGCCATCTCAACGCCGATTTATGGCTTTCTGCACGCATTTATAAAGATTGGAAAATCGTTACCCAAATCGAGCCCCAAATCGACCTGGAAACCGGCAAATTCAACGGCGACCATGATGTGCCCATGAACAAACTCTATGCCGAGGGCACCGTGTACGACAAAATCAAAGCGCGCGTTGGCAAATTCGGCGCATTTTCTTCATACGGCCGCGTGCTTGATAACGAAGTAACCGGCGGCGAATTGTTTTTCGACTACAAATTCCCCACCAAAGTTGCCGTTGCCCGCGTAACCAAACATTTAAACGACAACCCTTGGGGCGTAGAAGTACGCCGCGAGATGATGGTTTCCGCACAAACCGTGGTTCCCCTGAGCGACAAAGTCAATATCGGCGCCACCGCCGTTTATCTGGATAATGTGAAACAGCCCGACAACAGCCGCAAAAATGCCGTTTTCGGCGAAATCGGCGCCGATGTAAAATTTAACGACACCTGGGGCGCAATGGCAGCCTACAGCCGCTCCAACCTCACCGGCGTTAAAGACAGCGCGGGTAAAAAAGTATCGCCCGATGGAATATTTGCCGGCGTAAAATTCAAAAATGCCGACTGGGCAACCCGCAATTCTTATGATGTATTCTTCAATCTGCGCCGCGTTGGCGCAATGTCGGGCATCTCTTCGGTTGAAGACTACAGCAAAAACGTACAAGGCGC
Source organism: Neisseria sp. 19428wB4_WF04 (assembly GCF_015235335.1). Lineage (NCBI taxonomy): Bacteria > Pseudomonadati > Pseudomonadota > Betaproteobacteria > Neisseriales > Neisseriaceae > Neisseria > Neisseria sp. 19428wB4_WF04. Next base: position 8,600 of record NZ_JADGLG010000002.1, on the reverse strand, counting down.
ACAAATCGGCATGAACTACGTTCCCTACAAAAATTTCAAACTCAACGCGTTCTACCTGCACGGCAAACAAGTCAACGCCACCGCGGGCAATAGCAAACAGGATGTCAACGTAGTGCGCGGCCAAATTGAATACAAATTCTAAGCCTGTATAGAGTTATACAAACACAAGCCGTCTAAAAACAGTTTCAGACGGCTTGTGTTCATCCCAAAACCATTATGTCGAAGCAGAATAATTAATCGGGCATGGCTCCTTCGTTTTGATAAAGCGTAAACAGCGGCACACCACGGGTGCGGATATCGGCCCCGCCGGGCAGATCGGTAAACTCGAGAATCGCGGCTGCTTCGATGATTTTGCCGCCGAGTTTGCGGATCAATTCAATGCCTGCCTGCATGGTGCCGCCAGTAGCCACCAAATCATCGACCAGCAACACCCGTGCGCCTTTCTGAACGGCATCGGTATGGATTTCTACCGTTGCCTCTCCATATTCCAATGCGTAGCTTTGCGACAGCGTTTCAAACGGCAGTTTGCCTTTTTTGCGAATGGGTACGAACCCTACATTTAATTGGTAAGCCAAAGCTGCCCCAATAATGAATCCGCGTGCGTCCAAGCCGGCTACCACATCGATTTTCTGCCCCATATAGCGGTAAACCAGCAAATCTACCAATAAGCGGAAATATTCTGGGCTTTGCAATACAGGCGTAATATCATGAAATAAAATGCCTTTTTTCGGCCAATCCGGCACTTTGCGGATTTTTTCATACAACTTGCCCACGCCCATCACATCGGGATGAATCAGCATATCAATCTTGCCCTAAACTTTGATAGTCAATAAATAGTTGATTGTAGCAAAGCTTTGTTCCCGTTGTCGCCCCATCTGCCGCTGTGGCATAATAAGCGGCAATCTCCCTTTCTTGACCCTTATCATGCAAGCATCTTCCAAAGGCAATATTTTTATTATTTCCGCTGCTTCCGGCACCGGTAAAACCACGCTGGTCTCCCGCCTCACCGAACACCACGGCGACATCCGTGTATCGGTTTCCCACACCACCCGTGCGCCGAGAACCGGCGAGAAACACGGCTGCCAGTATTATTTTGTCGATACCGCAGAATTTGAGCAGATGATCAGCGAAAATGCTTTTCTCGAGCATGCCAAAGTGTTTGACAATTATTACGGCACCAGCGTGGAAGGCGTAAACCTGCTGCGCTCTCAAGGCTATGATGTTATTTTGGAAATCGATATCCAAGGTGCCGAGCAGGTGCGCCGCGTGTGGCCCGATGTATGCAGCATTTTCATTCTGCCGCCTTCGTTTCAAGCTTTGGCCGAGCGGCTGACCGGCCGCGGTACCGATACAGCCGAAGTGGTGGTCAAGCGTTTGAGCAAAGCCCGTTGCGAAATCGAACAGGCGTTTTTGTTCGATTATGTGGTCGTAAACAATGACTTGGCCGAGGCTGAAGCCGATTTGCTCTCTATCATTAAATCACACCGTCTCAAACAGTCTTCGCAACAGCTGTTTGTGGAAAATCTGTTGGAAAATTCTTAAAAAACAGCGACAATATATCCCTATTTCTTTTAACATTTCTTTAAACCGTTTATCACGAGAAAGCATCTGACAAAATGGCACGAATCACCGTAGAAGACTGTGTTACCAAAATTCCCAACCACTTCGACCTCACCCTCACCGCCGCCCGCCGCGCCCGCCAGCTCGAAAACGGTACAGCCCCGCTGGTTGACGATGTGCGCAATAACAAACCCACTGTTACCGCTCTGCGTGAAATTGCAGCAGGCGAAATTACCACAGAGCTGCTCAAACGCAGCAAATAACCGTATGAGGCCGTCTGAATGCGTGCGCCGCAACCTACCGCTCCATATGATCCGCTGACAACAGAAGCCCGCAACCTGCTGTTCCGCACGGCTTTCTACTTGGACAATAAAGAGCAAGATTTGCTTGAAAAAGCCTGCGCTTTCGCCTTTCATGCACACGACGGTCAAACCCGCAAAAGCGGAGAACCCTACATCACCCATCCGCTGGCCGTTGCCACACAGCTGGCGGTTTGGCATATGGACATACAGGGATTGTGTGCCGGCGTGATGCATGATGTGCTCGAAGACACCGGCGTAACCAAGCTCGGAATGGCTGCCGAATTCGGCAAAACCATCGCCGAAATGGTCGATGGCCTCTCCAAGCTTGAAAAGCTTGAATACAACAGCAAGGCCGAACATCAAGCCGAGAGCTTCCGCAAATTGATTTTGGCCATGACCAAAGATGTACGCGTGATTGTGGTCAAACTTGCCGACCGCCTGCACAATATGCGCACACTCGGTTCGATGCGCCCCGAAAAACGCCGCCGCATCGCGCAGGAAACCCTTGAAACCTATGCCCAAATTGCCAACCGCATCGGCCTGAACAATGCCTATCAGGAATTGCAGGACTTATCTTTCCAAAACCTGCACCCGCGCCGCTACGCAACCCTGCAAAAAGCCATGAAGGCCAGCCGCCGCAACCGCCGCGATGTGGTGGGCAAAGTGTTGCGGGCCTTCAGTGTGCGTTTGGTTGATGCCAATATCGAAGCCAAAATCAAAGGCCGTGAAAAAAACCTTTACAGCATTCATCAGAAAATGCAGTCTAAAAATCTGCGCTTTGCCGATGTGATGGATATTTACGGCTTCCGCGTGATTGTAAACAGCATTCCCGCCTGTTATGCCGCACTCGGCGCCCTGCACAGCCTCTATCAACCCAAACCCGGCCGTTTTAAAGACTATATCGCCATACCCAAAAGCAACGGCTATCAAAGCCTGCACACCACGCTGGTCGGCCCCTACGGCCTACCTATCGAAGTGCAGATACGCACTTGGGAAATGGATGCGGTAGCCGAAGGCGGAGTTGCCGGCCACTGGATCTACAAATCCGGCAAAAACACCATCGACCAAGCCACGCTGCACACCGACCGCTGGTTGAAAAATATTCTCGACCTGCAAGCCGGCAGCGCCAATGCCATGGAATTTTTTGAAGCCGTCAAAGTCGATTTATTCCCCAACGAAGTGTATATCCTAACCCCGAAAGGAAAAATTCTGGCGCTACCCAAAGGTGCCACCCCAATCGATTTCGCCTATGCCGTGCATACCGACATCGGACACCGCACCGTAGCCGCGCGCATCAACAACACCATGATGCCGCTGCGCACCAAACTGAAAACCGGCGACTCAGTCGAAATCATCACCTCCGAGCAGGCCAAACCCAACCCCGCATGGCTGAATTTTGCCGTATCCAGCCGCGCCCGCAGCGCCATCCGCAACTACATCAAAAACATGAACCGCAAAGATGCCGTTATGTTGGGAGAAAGTCTGCTGCAAAAAGCCCTTTCCAGCCTGCTGCCGCAGAATATCCTGCTTTCAGACGGCCTGAAAGAAAAATATCTGGAAGACCTTAACAACAAACAAACTACATTTGAAGATGTGCTCTACAATGTCGGCATGGGCCATACCCTGCCCGTTACCGTAGCTATGCACATAGCCGGGTTGGCGGGAGAACATTTCGGCGGAGAAGTCCGTCTGAGTCCGATTAAAATAAACGGCAGCGAAACCGGCAGAATACAGTTGGCGCAATGCTGCCAACCCCTGCCCGGCGATGCCGTCCGCGCCCTGCTGGTTAAAGGCCAGGGTTTGGTTATCCACCGCGACACCTGCCCCAATATGCTGAAAGCCGACCCCAACCTGCATCTTGATGCCGACTGGGAAAACATCACCGACCAAAATTTCCATACCACACTGATTGTCAGCTCCCGCGACACCCGCGGCCTGTTGGCTTCGATGGCTCAGGCAATTTCAACATCCGGCGCAGACATCGAATCAGTGGAAACACCGCAAAAACAGCCCGGCACCGAGGGATTTATCAAATTCAAATTCTTCCTGAAAGTAAAAAACACCGAACAGCTCAACGAAATTATCCGCGCCCTGCACGCCATCCCACAGGTGCAGCATATCATGCGGGTTTGACCAAACGAAACAGTTGCCGCTCAAAAATATCTTCCGTAATACCAAAACCGGCCAAACTGCCTGCCGGCTTACCGGCAGCGGATTCAGATAATTTCCGGCACAGCAGCAGGTTGCAGACAGATACCGCAAAGGTAGTGCCGCACTATAACCCTGTATGACCGTAAGCAGGGTTCATTGTGTAACGGTCAAATAAAACACAGCGGCCGGATAGAAACCATCCGGCCGCTTATCCTTGCAATGAGGCAGGAGACTTTGCAGCATTAAAAAAACATTATTAACGCAAGCGCAGTATTTAAACCTTTCAGACGGCATTGGAAAAGGCCGGCTTGCCCACACTCTTTACCCAACAGATTTTGTTTTTCGCCGGATAACGATGGTTTGGCTTCGCAAACTTAATGCATGCCGAAGATAACCGTGCCTATCAGCATTCTCGATAACCCTCAAAAAACCAAAAACAGGGCTTCAGGAAAAAAGCAAAAAGTATAAACAACGCCGCAATTGTCTAACTCAGGCCGTCTGAAAACCATTTCAACCGGCCAGCTTTGTTTTCATCATCTCCCGAACTTGCTGCGGGTTGGCCTTACCTTTGCTGGCTTTCATCACCTGCCCCACCAATGCATTAAAGGCTTTTTCTTTGCCTGACCGGTATTCCTCAACCGATTTGGCATTGCCTGCCAACACCTCATCGATGATTTTTTCAATGGCACCGGTGTCGGTTATCTGCTTCAAGCCGTCGCGCTCAATGACGGCGTCTGCACTCAGATTGCTGCCCCACATCGCTTCAAACACCTGTTTGGCCAGCTTATTGCTGAGTGTTCCATCAGCAATTTTTGCCGTCAGGCCGGCCAGCCGCTCGGGTTGGATCGGGCTTTCTTCCAAACTCAAACCTTCTTTATTCAACGCAGCAGCCAATTCGCCGTTCATCCAGTTGGCTGCCAGTTTGCCCTGCCCGCCAAGTTGCGCCGTTTGCTCGAAAAACGCTGCCTGGGCACGGCTTGCCGTAAGCAGGCGGGCATCGTAGCTGCTGATGCCGTAATCTGCCTCAAACTGAGCCGCCATTTCTCTCGGCAGCTTGGGCATTTCTGCTTTCACTTTTTGAAACAGGCCGTCTGAAATAATCACCGGCAGCAGGTCGGGGTCGGGAAAATAGCGGTAATCGTGCGCATCTTCTTTCAAACGCATCACCCGGGTTTCGCCTTTATCGGGGTCGAACAACATGGTTGCCTGCTGCACTTTGCCGCCGTCTTCGATGATTTCGATCTGGCTTTCCACTTCATAATTAATCGCCTGCTCCAAAAAGCGGAACGAATTGAGGTTTTTAATTTCACGGCGGGTGCCGAACTCGGCCTGCCCTTTCGGGCGCACCGACACATTGGCATCAATGCGGAACGAACCCTCGGCCATATTGCCGTCACAAATATCCAGCCAGGTTACCAAACTGTGCAGCGCCTTAGCATAAGCCACCGCCTCGGCGGCAGATCGGATTTCCGGCTCGGACACCACCTCCAAAAGCGGCGTACCGGCACGGTTTAAATCGATGCCGGTTGCACCGTTCAAACCTTCGTGCACCGATTTGCCGGCATCTTCTTCCATATGTGCACGGGTAACATTGATGGTTTTCACCTCCCCGCCCACCACGATTTCCAGCTTGCCGTGCTCTACAATCGGCAGATCCAACTGGCTGATTTGATAGCCTTTGGGCAAATCGGGATAAAAATAATTTTTGCGGTCGAACACATTTTTGCGGTTGATTTGGGCATCCAGCGCCAAGCCCAGTTTGATGGCCTTTTCCACCACTTCACGGTTCATCACCGGCAGCACGCCCGGCAGTGCGCACTCCACCACACTCGCGTGCGCATTCGGCTCGGCGCCGAAAGCAGTCGGCGCACCGCTGAAAATTTTGGATTTGGTGTTTAATTGGACATGGATTTCCAGCCCGATTACGGTTTCCCAGGTCATAGGAGTCTTTCTCTAAAATTTAACCAATTGAATATTAAAATATATTTAATATATCTTATCTTAAGACGATTTAGATTTCCGATACTGCCCGCGGGCTGAAAACTCAATCACGCCCTGATCGCGCAAAATTTGCAACTGCTGGCGGATTTTATCTTTAATATATTTGTTTTTAGGAAACTGTAGAGCCAATTTTGCTTCAAACGCATAAATCTGCTTCAAATTAAATGTTTCAGGCAATTGCTCCAAGCATTTAATAATAGCCAGCAACCAGCCTTTTCTGCTGCTTTGTTGCTGTCTTAAAAACAGGGTTGCTTGCCATTGGGCGCGTACTGTTTCAGGGGCAACAATCTGCTGTTGCTGAATCAAGAGGATCTTGCCGCTCTCGGGCACTTTGCTCAGGTCTATCGTGCAACCGATCCAACCCGCCCGCTTTGCTGTTGGCGGTAACGGTTTGCGACGGATAATCATATCAACCGTCATAAAATGTTTCGGCACCAGCATCAATTGCTGTACAGAATAATCCACTTTTCTATACGATAAGAAAAAGAAATTCGGGTTGTCATCGGCCTGAATGCGCTCAATCATGGTTTGATAAGCGCCATCGTTAATCATTTTGCCAGCGGTTTTCCCGTTTTTACTTTTTAATTCAAACTGTTCGTCACATCTGGCACACAAAAAATCCTGCACCGGGCAGTTATTGGCTGCCTTCTGAATCGGCTTGCAACCGCAATTCGGGCAATAAACTTGCGCTCCCATCCAGTTTTCCGTTAACACGCGGGTAATTTGTGATGCACTTTTATAGCCTTCGGCCAAGCGGGTATCGAAATATAAATTCATTTTTCAGACGGCCTTTAACCGCTTTCTTAGTAATGCGTGCCACGGATTTGGAACCTGCTTTTGCTGAGTTGGCTTACCGTATATGCCTGCCTGAAACCGTTTATTGCGGCAGCAGTTTCAGCAATTTGCCGTTGCCGCTGTCGGTTAACACATACACAAAGCCGTCCGGCGCTTGGAGCACGTCTCGTACACGCTCGCCGACTTCGATTTTTTCTTCGCTCAATACGCGGGTGTTATCGAGTTTCAAACGGGCGAGGTAGCCGAATTTGAGGGAACCGGCCAGCAGGTTGCCCTGCCAGTCGCTGCGGTAAGGATTTTTACCAACAAAGGCCAGCCCGGACGGAGCGATCGATGGATTCCAATAATACAGCGGTTGTTCCATACCGGCTTTGGCGGTGATACCCTCGCCGATTTTGCCGCCGTAATCGGTGCCGTAGGTAACCACCGGCCAGCCGTAGTTTTTGCCGCCTTCAATCAGATTAATTTCGTCGCGCCCTGCGCGCCGTGTTCGCTGGCCCACAGACGACCGCGGGCATCGGCAGTCATACCTTGGATATTGCGGTGGCCATAGTTCCAGATTTCGGCGGCGTTTTGTTGGGCAAACGGATTATCCGACGGCGTGCCGCCGTTGCGGTTTAGACGCACAATTTTGCCAATATGATTGTCCAGCTTTTGCGCCTGTTCTTTTTGGCTGTAACGGTCGCCCAGCTCTAAATAAAATAAATATGCTGTGGCGTGAGCACGATACGGCAGCCGAAATGGGCGCTGCTGTCGATTTTCGGCCGCTTCGCTGAAGCAAAAATACAGGCGGCGGTTTTGGGCGAATTCTTCGTCTAACACCACATCCAGCAAACCGCCCTGCCCGCCAACGTCGATATTTGGCAAACCGGTAATCGGTGCGCCGACTTGCTCCTGTGCGCCGATGATACGCAGATTACCGCTGCGCTTGCTACCCAAAAAGCGACCGTCCGGCAAAAAGGCCAGTGCCCACGGATGGTTTAAACCCTGTGCCACGGTTTGCCTTGCCATTTGCGCTCTGCGGCTTGCGGATTGGCTTTCACCGCTTGCGTGGCAGAAGCGGCTTGGGCAACAGGAGCTTGGCTGGCGACTTCATCATTTTGCCGCACCATATTTTGTTCGGCACAGGCGGTGCCGCTTAACAGCAGCAATGCGGGCAAATGGTGGCATTCGGCATCCTCTCTTATTTCTCAATATTTCAAACGGTTTAAATCACTTTCAAGTCAAAATCATTTTTTATTCAAATAGCTGACAAAAGTTTTGTCTAAGCAAAAACGCACAATCTTTGCCAATTTCGGCTTACTTCGCAAATAATCGGCGATAGGCGGCGAATAACGGTAATACATTTTAACGAATTGTTTACCTACCTGATTGGCAAGGAGTTTTTCATCTCGAAAATGGCGTAAAATCTTCTGGCGCATCATAATCACCATAAACTGCGGTAGCAATAAAGCAGTTACTAAATTGTTTATGTGTTGCTGCGCAATATGGACACAGACTTATATGGTGCGCCATTTTGTATGATCATTCTGGGAATCATTTTTTCTTATAATGAAATCATTTTTTTCTTACAATATTTACATGTTTCCCTTTCATCTTTACTTCTATTGTTAACATTATTTTTGGGGCTGTCCTAGATAACCAGAACAAATCCTGCTTTACTGATTGTTTTAAAATAGAAATTTGAAATTTTATCTCACTGTTGTTAAAACGCCATTCACACTCTTTCAAATACAGTTCAAAATGCTCTTTGGGAATGCCGTTAAACTTGCGTAAATGGCGTTTTGCTTG